>CAKUFB010000069.1 GCA_934647145.1 uncultured Clostridia bacterium | reverse complement strand
CTCCCAGACAATAGCCAGCGCACTGCGCGCGCCCAACTGCGCGCACAGATTGCCAGGCTGCGCGCACAGACACGCCGCATCGCCATACGCTTTCGCGTCAGGCTGACCGGACACGTCCAGCTCGACCTGATCGTAGGCGACTGTCGCCTGCACCGGCTCGTCTGAGGCATTGGTCAGCAGAATCAGCACACGATCGCCCAGCCTCCATGCGGCGGCAAGCACCAGCTCGGCGGGATGCATCTCGCTCCTGCCCATGCTCACATCGCTCAGGTACGTCCTCTGGCCCTCGGTCACGACCGGCGGCCGGAGCATTTCGCCCCTAGAGAAAAAGTCTCTGTATTCCCAGCGAGCATGGCACATGCGGCGCAGATAGTCGTTTTTCTCAGGATTGTCCACCACGTCGGCATTCATCCAGCCGATCTGCTGTCCGAAGAGCACGGCCTGTCCCACGTGGAAGCGGAAGAACTGCGCGTCCGCCTTTTTATAGCCGTTGGTGTTGCGGCCCAGCAGGGCGACGCGGCCGGCGTAGACCTTGGGGAAGAAGGGCACCAGACTGGTGCGCACCCACGCCCAGGTGAGGAAGCCGTCAAACTGGTCGGCGTAGACCTCGGCGTTGCTCTCGGTGGTGAAGCCGCGCCCCTCGGGGCACTCCCGCCTCAGCCGCTCCATCAGCAGCCGATAGCCCTTCACCCACCAGTCGCCGTTGCCCGGCGTGTGGCTGTGCGAAGGATCGCAGCACAGGTTCATGCGCGCCGCCGCCACCTGGTCGATATACACCGCGTCCATGTGATACTCCCGGAACAGGCGGGAAACGGTCTCGGCCATCAGGTCGCGCCAGGTGGGCGAGGTGGGACACATCGCGGCCAGGCGGCACAGACTTCCGTCCGGCTCATGAGAGGCGTAGGTCTCGACGTCCAGCTCGCCGTCCATTCCCTTGGTCGCGCCCGGGCGCAGCTCGCGGTCAAAGCGCACGACCTCGCCGCGGCTGTCGCGCGTGTCGGCGATGCGGCCGTTGATGTAGGGCATGACGTGTACGCCGTGCTTCTGCATCGCAAGCACGCCCTCGATCAGGCCCTCCTTGACCGGGAAATAGTACGGATAGTCGTTGTTGAACGGTATCCAGTGCCAGTTGTACAGGTGATAGCCGATCGGAAGCCCCAGGTACTCGGCCAGCTCGATGGGCTTTTTGTACCAGTTGTCGCGGGGCGGCTCGACCGGCGGCCGAACGCTGACCGGCACCGGGTCGGCGTCCGGGTTGTCGTTGGGCATCCAGTCCATGATATACATGGGCACGTCGCGCATCCACGCGGGCGAGTCCTCGCGGCCCAGCGGCGCGTACCAGTCGCAGGTCTCGGCAAAGCGCTTATAGACCTTCGCCATGTCATACCAGTCGCCTGAAAACGCCTTCACCACCAGACAGCCGCCCGCTTCAAAGCTGTTGCGCGGCCTGCCCAGGCACTCGGCGGGATACTCAAATCCCATGCTGCCGTGCCCGCCCCGCGTCAGGGCGCAGGAAAGCTCCTTGCGCGCGCCGGAACGGTCGTGTACCGCCGCGTACAGGCCGTTCAGACCGCCGTTTCGCGCTCCGTACGCGCCCAGCACCGGGACGACTCCCTCAAAGCCGGAGGGATACGTGCCCGCAAAGCGCTCCTCGGCCTGATACGCATTCTCGATCACCCGGCCGCTGTCCGACGGGGTGAACAGGCTGACCTGTCCGCCGCCCTCGAAGTTCACGCCCGGATAGGTTACGGACAGCACCGTATGCCCTTCCGACCGGTTCAGTACGCGCGTGCGCCACTCAATTGCGTCGCCCTCGACCGCGCGGCCCTCGATCGACAGGCACAGGTCAATCGCATGCGGCCTTTCCAGGTACAGGCTCAGGCGCTTTTCGGTCGCGCGCACCGTCACCCTCTCCCAGCCGCGCTCGGCGGTCAGGGCGAGCGTTTCGCCGCTCGTCAGGTCGCGAACCAGTACCCGTGCGAGCGGAAAACGCGTCCATTTCGGCGCGCTGGAAGCGTCGTCAAGCGACACCGGCAGGATGGACGCGCCGTCCTCGCGCACCGCCGCGCTCATCCGAAGCGCACCGCTTACCAGCGTGTACACCTGGCCGCGAACCGGCTCCGACTCGGGCAGGCGAAGCGGCTGGTACGCCGGGGAAGCGGGCTCGCACTCGCCAAAGGCGATCACCGCGCTGAGCGGATGCGCCCGGTCAATCAGCGTCAGGTCGCCCTGAGGCGACCCGCACCCGGCCGCCAGCAGGCAGCACTCGTCCATGCCAACCGCCGAAGCCGCCTGCGCACAGTACAGCGCGCCGCCGCTGTCGGTCATCAGCAGATAGCCGCGTTCGCCCCGAAGCGCCAGGCTCTCGAAGCGCACCTCGTGGTCGATCTCCTGCGGCGCAAAGCGGTACTCGGGGTCAAGCCCCACGCACTCGCGCACCTCGCCGCGCGGCAGCTCCAGGCGCAGCCAGTCCAGGTGATGCGCCATCACCGGTCTGTCTCCCGCAAACCAGGTCGTGACGCGCAGCGCGTTTTCCCCCGCCCTTTCGAAGCGGTAGTGCGCCATCAGCGCGGGAATGGGCGCGTTCGTCGCCTCGTCCACCGGACAGGCGTGCAGCAGCAGGCTGTCCCCGGTTTCCTCCACGCCGATGCACCCGCCCAGCAGCTGCGCGCGGTTCGCCCCGCCGAAAAACAGCAGATCCCGGCAGGCGGCATGCAGGCGCGTTTCTCCCCGAATCATGTCGAACGTGGTCACACCCTCGCGCACGGCGACCTCGCACCGCCATCCGTCCGCAAAGACAAATTGC
The DNA here is from genome assembly GCA_934647145.1 of uncultured Clostridia bacterium. Taxonomy (GTDB): domain Bacteria; phylum Bacillota; class Clostridia; order Christensenellales; family Aristaeellaceae; genus CAKUFI01. Next base: position 7,914 of record CAKUFB010000069.1, on the reverse strand, counting down.
TTGAAAACGTCCATTTTGTCCTCCCAATCTCACATAATCGCCGGTCGGCAGTGCCGACGGCCAACTGCTAGCGCCGGCCACACGAATCTGTCGGCCATAGATTAGAGCCTCCAGATTCTTCGTGGTCAAGAAGCCCGGGCATGTACCCCTCAAGGGCTTTAGGTCGGTTCTATCGACGAATTCGGGTACCATACATTGGAGTTCCCGAATTCTGCGTTTGCGAACCCCTCCGCCTGCTTCGCAGGCACCTCCCCTTTCAGGGGAGGCAGGCTGAGCCTGCACCCACTTGCTGCCGGTCGGCGGGGCCGGTCGGCAGGGCCGACGGCCACTTGCTGCCGCGCATCCTTTCGACGACCGTTGGCCGCCATATATTGAAGCGGCCAAGGTCTGCGTTTGCGAACCCCTCTGCCCGCTTCGCAGGCACCTCCCCTTTCAGGGGAGGCAGGCTGAGCCTGCACCCGGTTGCTGCCGGTCGGCGGGGCCGGTCGGCAGGGCCGACGGCCACTTGCTGCCGCGCATCCTTTCGACGACCATTGGCCGCCATATATTGAAGCGGCCAAGGTCTGCGTTTGCGAGCTCCTCCGCCTGCTTCGCGCAATCCTTCTCCGCTCCCGCGCCGCATTCGGGGAACCGCGTTTCTCTCCATGCTTCCGTTTCGCGGATCAATGTGTTTTCCGGGTGGGGTCTGGGGAGATGCTGTCGACACTGCGAATTTCTTCTCCCCTCCCGCGACTCATTCGGGGAAACACATCTCTCTTTGCACTTTTGTTATGTGGATCAAAGTGCTTTCCGGGAGAGCTCGAGAGGGGCCTTTCTCAGAAAGGCCGCCTCTCGATCGTACTTTCCCCCGTTACTTCTGGGCGGCGTAGGCAGCGGTGGCCTGCTCCTCCCATTCGCGGCCGCCCTCGTTCTCCCAGCGGGCGACGAAGTCGGCGTATTCCTGTTCGACGTCGCCCTTGGTGACGATGAGCTGGGCGAGCGCCTCGGCGGTGATCTGCTTCAGGGTGGAGCCGTACTCCGCGTCGGCGTCCAGCGAGGTCTGCAGCATCGGCCAGTCGAAGGCGTACTGCTCGTCAAAGGCCTGCGCCTCGCGGGTGAGCTTGTTCATGGTCTTCTTCTCAGTGCCTTCCTTGACCAGACCGGCCCAGAAGGTGAAGCCGCCGGCCGCGCGGTGCGCCGCGTCGTCCTCATAGCCGGGCAGGCGCTCGTACTTGCCGTTTTCCTTGTCAGTCCACTTGAACATCACGTCCTCCACGCCCAGATAGGTCAGCTCGTCGCCCTCGGGGGTGTAGAGGAAGTCGATCAGCTTGACGACCGCCTCGGGATGCTCGGCGGTGGAGGCCACGACCAGACCGCCGGTCAGGTTGGGATAGCGCTTGGGCGAGCCGCCGAAGCCGTCCGGGCCGACGATGCGCGCGAAGGTAAAGATTTCGGCCGGATCCTCGGGGCACTCGAAGGTGTAGCGGCCGGGATACCAGTTGTTGGTGGTGCCGACGGCCTGGAAGCCGTAGGTGCCGCAGCGGCCGGTCCACAGCGCCTCGTGGGCGGTCATGGCGGGCATGGTGGCGAACTCGGGATCCATCACGCCGTCCTGATACAGCCTGCGCAGGTAGTTGACCGCGTCGAGATACCTGGGGTGCTTCATGTAGGTGGTGACGGTGCCGTCCTCGAGCAGGGCGCTCGCGTTGTAGGCGATGCCGTACGCGCCGAAGATGGGCTCCCACTGGGGAGACTGGGTCATGGTCAGCACCAGGCCGACGGTGTCGTCCTTGCCGTTGCCGTCCGGATCCTTATAGGTGAAGGCGTACAGCACGTCGTAGAGCTCGTCCAGGTTGGTGGGAACCTCCATGTTCAGGTTCTTCAGCCAGTCCGCGCGGATGGCGTAGTCGTTAACATAGCCGCTCTTGGACGAGACGACCATGTAGGTGGAGCCGTCGATCTGATTGGCGGGCGCCTCGGTCAGGTTTTCGCCGGCGTTGGTGAGGATGTTCTGGCCATACTCGGGCAGCAGGTCGTCCAGCGGCTGCAGCATGCCCTCGGCGATGAATTCCTTCGCGTCGGTCAGGTTGGTGACAAACATGTCGGGCAGGTCGCGAGAGGCGATCAGGGCGTTGAGCTTGGCGGTGAAGTCGCCGGTGGAGCACTGGATGGGCTTCACGCGCACGCCGATTCGCTTCTCGATCTCCTGAAGCACCAGGTTGTCCTCGTCGGACGTGGTGCCGACCTCGAGCAGCCAGGTGACCTCGGGCGCCTTCTCCTCGGCCGACGCGGTAAACGCGCACAGGCTCAGCAGCAGGCACAGGGCAAGAACCAGGGACAGCAGTTTCTTCATGGGGCAGTTCCTCCTTCATATAATGAGTATTCTATCATCAACCCTTTACCGCGCCGACCGTAATGCCCTTGGTGTAGAATCGCTGTAGGAAAGGGTAGATAATCAGGATGGGGATGATGGAGACCGCGATGGTGGTCATCTTGACCGTCTCGGCGGAGAGCTGACTGGTCTCCTTGCCCGAAATCGAGGCGATCGAGTCCATCGCGCCGGCCGAGTCGATCAGGTTGCGCAGGTAAATCTGCAGCACCTGCAGGTCGCCTGAATTGGTGTAGAGCAGGCAGTCGAGGTAGCTGTTCCAGTTGCCCACCGCGTAAAACATGGCGATGGCCGCCAGCGAGGGCGCGGAAATGGGCAGGATGATGAAGAGCAGCGCCACCGGCGGCGTCGCGCCGTCGATGTAGGCGCTCTCCTCCAGCTCGGGCGGGAGCTGCTGGAAGTAGTTGCGCAGGATGAACATGTTGTAGGCGCTCATGAGGCCGGGGATGATCAGCGCCCAGAAGGTGTCCACCATGCCCAGACCCTGCACCACCAGGAAGGTGGGGATCATGCCGCCGCCAAAGAGCATGGTGAAGAAGATGTACATGCTGAAGAAGCTGCGGCCGTGCAGGCGCTTGAGAGAGAGCGGGAAGGCGGTCAGCGCGGTCACGATCAGGCTCAGCACCGTGCCCACAAAGGTCTTGAGGATGGTGTTTCGGTAGGCCACGAAGATCTGCCGGGTCCTGAGCACCGTGCGGTAGGCCAGCAGCGTGGGCTTCCGGGGCAGGAAGAACAGCCCGCCGCTCATCGCCTCGCCCGAATCGCTGATCGAGTACATCAGCACGTGCCAGAAGGGATACAGCGTTGAAAAGGCGAACAGCACAAGGATGATCAGGATGATCGCATAGCCGATCTGCTCGCCGGCGCTTCGCTTGATTTTCATGCCTGCATCCCTCCCTTACATAATCCCGCTCTCGGGGTCGATTTTCTTGGCGATAAAGTTGGTGGTCAGCACCAGCACCAGGCCGATGAGCGACTGGAACAGGCCGGCCGCCGTCGCCTCGGAGAACTTGCGGCTCTCCATGCCCAGCTTGTAGACGTAGGTGTCGATGATCTCGCACACCGAGATGGTCAGGTAATTCGACATGGCGAAGATCTGGTCGAAGCCCGCGTACATCAGGTCGCCCACGCGGAAGATGAACAGCACCACGATCGTCGGGGCCAGCGAGGCCATGGTCACGTGCCACAGCTGCTGCCAGCGGCCCGCGCCGTCGATCGAGGCCGCCTCGTAGAGCGACTGGTCGATGCCCGCGATGGCCGACAGGTAGATGATCGTGCCGTAGCCGCCGCTGCGCCACAGGTAGGACAGCAGGATGACCAGGCGGAAGTGCTCCTTGTCCGCCATCACGTCCGGCACGTTCTGAACGCCCAGCGAGCGCAGAAGGCCGGTCAGCGCGCCGCTTCGGGTGCTGAAGATGGCGTAGAGCAGGCCGTTGATCACGATCCAGCTGATGAAGTTGGGCAGGATGATCGCGGTCTGTATGCCCTTCTTGAGCAGCGGCCGGCGCAGCTCGTTGATCATCAGCGACAGGATGATGGGCGTGGGAAAGCCGAAAATCAGCTTCTGCAGGCTGATGATGATGTTGTTGCGCAGTGCGCTGATGAACGCGCTGCGGGCGAACAGCTTCTCGAAAATCTCCATGCCCACCCACGGCGAGGCCAGATAGCCCTTGAACACGCTGTAGTTCTTAAAGGCGATCGTGATGCCGTACATGGGCGCGTACTTGAAAATGGTGATGTACGCAAGGCCCGGAATCAGCATGACGTAGAGCCACCAGTCCCTCCTCATCTCCAGGAATGTCCTGCGCAGTCGTCTGCCCTTTACCCTTCCGTCCTTCATACGCACGCCTCCAGGTCTGCTTTAATTTGTGTTGTTCCTGTTGATTTGTTGTTTACATCCGAGTGTTCAAACCTTGTGTAATAATATTACATCACCGGGCGCGGGGCTGTCAATGGGTCGCGGGGCATACGTCATGTTAATTTCTTCACTCATTGACAAGCACGTGAAATTATGTTACAATCGGTGTGGTGAGACGCTACATGGGAAAAAAAGGAGAGATGGGCATGCCCCCGCTGTCACTCATTGAGAAGATCAGAAGAACCTATCCCGACCTGTCGCAGAGCGAGCGGCTGGTGGCCGACTACATCTGCGAGCGGCTGCCGCAGGTTTCGCGGATGTCGATTCGGGAGCTGAAGCAGGCGATCGGCGTGAGCGAGCCGACGGTGTTCCGGTTCTGTCAGGCGCTCGGGTTTCGGGGGTTCAAGGAGTTCAAGATTTCGCTGGCCGAGCAGACGCCCACCTTTCAGGATTACTTCACGGTGATTCCGCAGGACGGCAAGAGCGAGGTGCAGAACCTGATCGAGCAGCTGCTGCTTTCCGAGCGGGACGCGATCGAGACCACGATGCGCCAGCTGGACTACGGCCTGCTCGAACGGGCGGCCGAGAGGATCGTGTCCTCAAAACGCATCTGCCTGTTCGGCGTCAGCACGTCGTTCGACGTGTGCCGGGACATGCAGCGCAGGCTCAACCGCCTGGGACTGCCCGCCTGGGCCTCCAACGAGTTCCACGACGCGGTCGCCCAGATGGCCAGCTTTGAGAAAAACGACCTGCTCATCTGCGTTTCGCAGTCGGGTGCGACCCGCGAGGTGCTCGACATGGCCAAGAGCGCCGCGCGGCAGGGCCTGCCCGTGCTGTCGCTGACCGCCTTCCCCGCCTCCAGGTTGGCCGAGCAGAGCGCGCTGGTCATACAGACCTACGCCCCCGAGGTCACCGGCAACCGCCTGGGCCTGACCACCCGCATCGCCCAGTACGCCATGGTCGACGCGCTGTACATGGCGGTCGCCCACCGCCTGGGCGACCAGGTCACCCGCCTGATGGAGACCTCGCTCGTGCCCATCATGCGCCGGCTGGAGTGAGGAACGTTGGGGGGGAACGTTCGAGAGGCGGCCTTTCTGAGAAAGGCCCCTCTCGAGCTCTCCCGGAAAGCACTTTGATCCGCGTAGCAAAAATAGGAATAGAAGCGTGGCTCCCCGAATGAAGTGTGGGTTAAAGAAGCAAAAGAGCGATGCGGTTCCTCTAAAGAAGCGTCTTCCCCACCCGGAAAGCACTATGATCCACGTTACAAAAGAGCAGGTAGAAGCGTGGCTCCCCGAATGAAGTGTGGGTTAAAGAAGCAAAAGAGCAATGTGGTTCCTCTAAAGAAGCGTCTTCCCCGCCCGGAAAGCACTTTGATCCGCGTAACATAAAGGGAATAGAAGCGCGGTTCTCCGAATGCGGCGCGGGCAAGGGACGCACAGAAGCACCTGAAAAACACACGGCATGCGCGTTTTGCGCGGAAAGGACGGCACACATGAAACGGATTTTTCTGATCGGCGACTCGATTCGCCTGGGCTACGACGGCTACGTGCGCGAGCTGATGCTGGACGAGGCGCAGCTGTACTGGTCGCGGGAGAACGCGCAGTACACGACGCACACGCTGCGCTTCGTGCATGACTGGGCGAACTGCGACTGCGACCCGGAGAAGATCGACCTGGTACACTGGAACAACGGCCTGTGGGATGTGCTGCAGGTGCTCCACGACCCGCTGCCGCTGGTTCCGCCGGACGAGTACCGCCGCAGCCTGGGGCGGATTGTCAACCGCCTGCGCCTGATCTTTCCGAACGCCCGCCTGGCCTTCGCCACCACCACCTCGGTCATCACCGAGCGCATGGCGCCCGGCTTCCGCCGCGAAAACGCCACGATCGAGGCCTACAACGACATCGCCCGCGAGGTCATGCAAAGGGAAGGCGTCGCCGTCGACGACCTCTACCCCGTAGCCCGCGACATGCCCGAGGACTGGCACGCCCTCGACGGCACCCACTTCACCGAGGAGGGCTACCGCGCCCTCGCCCAGGCCGTGGCCTCCTTCCTGCGCGGATTCTAGGGAAACGTTGGGGAGGCCGCCTTTTTGAAAAAGGCGCCTCCCCAAACCCCACCCGGAAAACACTTTGATCCGCGTAACAAAAACAGAAATAGAAGCGTGATTCCCCGAATCCAGCGTGGGCAAGGGACGCGCAGAAGCGATGTGGCACCTCTAAAAAGGCGCCTTCTCCACCGGAAAGCACTTTGATCCGCATTACAAAAGAGCGAGCAGAAGTGTGATTCCCAGAATGCAGGGTAGGTTATGAGGAGCGCAGGAGTAATGTGGTTTCTCCGAAGCAATACGACAAAACGCCTCCGAAAGCGGCTGTGCGCTCGGAGGCGTTGTTTTTTGCGCGTTATTCCTCGGGGAGATTGACGGGCGGGTTGTTGAAGTCGACGGTGAAGGTCACCTCGTTCTGGTCGTTGTCCAGCATTGTGACCTGCGCCACATCCTCGGACGCCCAGGTCACGAGGTCGACGCCGCTGTCCGTCTGCTGCCCCTGGCCGGCGGTGGCCAGGTAGAAGTGCTTGTCCTTCATCGGATAGACGGTGTAGGTGCAGCTTTCGCCGTCGGGCCTGGACTGCATGACCACCAGGCGATGCGTGCCCTCCGGCGAGGTATAGTAGGCCACCGGATGCTCCCCGAGGGCGCTCATGGTCGTACACAGCGTGTACAGGAAAATCGCGCCGAAGGCCATGATGGACGCCACGATCACCAGCGTGACGCGCGAGGCCAGGCGGGAGGTGATGCGCTGATAAATGGCCATGCCCAGCGCGCCCACGAAGCAGATCAGCGGCAGACCCTGCAGGACGATATACACCCAGTAGTGAACGTACAGGCAGTCCATGCCCGGGATGTGTATGAAGAGGATGCTGGCAATGCTCAGAACCACGCCGGCCAGCAGCAGAATCCGTGCGGGCAGGCGGCTGTGGGCGACGGGAGCCTCCATCGGCTGGGGATACTTCATGGTGCGAAAACCTCCATCCATGCGTCAAAATGTATTTACATTTAATTATACCACACATTCCGGGGCGCGGCGCGGGCTTGTCTGTTAAGTTCTTATGGCGGGCAGCCGGAGCAGCCTGTCCGCGAGCAGACCCACGACGAAGCCGGTCGCCAGGCCGCAGATAAGCAGCGCGGGCAGATAGGAAAACAGCGCTTCGGTGTGCGCGATGGCAGCGGCCACGGCCACCTGCCCCGCGTTATGCGCCGCCCCGCCGCCCATGCTCACGCCGTACACGCTGAACGGCCCGGCCCGCTTCAAGAGCGCCATCGCGGCCAGGGCGCACAGCGCGCCCGAGAGCGCGTACAGCGCGGAAAACAGACTGCCGAAGAGAAAGGCGGTCAGCAGGATGCGCGCCAGGCTGACCAGCAGCGCCTCACGCGCGCCCAGGCGATACAGCGCGTACACCGCCGCCAGGTTCGCAAGGCCCAGCTTCACCCCGGGCAGCGGGATGGGCAGCGGCAGCAGAAACTCCAGCCAGGACAGAAGGAGCGCCGAAGCGGTCAGGCAGGAAAGCAGCGCCAGGCGCCGCGCGTTCTTTTTCATTGCAGTATCGCGTCCGTTTCCGATTGGTTTTCCAGCGTCAGGGAGAGCACCGCGCGGTTGGGCAGGCAGACCGCCGTCTCGCCGCCCCGCGAGAT
>CAKUFB010000068.1 GCA_934647145.1 uncultured Clostridia bacterium | reverse complement strand
TCGATGAAGGCGGGAATCGAGCCGCAGGCGCGCACGCGGTTGATCACGTCCAGGTGGTTATAGTGGCCGTTGGGCTGCGTGCGCTGGGTATAGATGTCCTGCCCCAGCGCCGTGTGCAGCAGGGCGGCCTCGAGGTCGTGCGTGGCCAGCGCGTTGCCCGCCAGGAGGCCGTGGCAGTAGCCGTTGTCGATCAGCGCCTGCATCGCCCGCCGCGCGTCGTAGTCGAACGCGAACGCCGGCCCCATCACCCACAGGATGTTGCCGTGCGCCCGCTCGTACCTGAGCAGGTTCATCAGCCGGTCGTAGTCGCGCGCGTAGGCGGTCTCGCGGCTGCGCCCCTGCCGAAAGACGAACTGGTCGCTGATCGCGGAATCGGGCTGCTCAAAGCCGTGCGCGTGTACGTACACGCCCTCGGAGCCGTCCTCGGTTCGCCCCAGAAACACCCGGTCGCCCGCGCGCAGGTTACGGTTCTCCACCACGTCCAGCCGGCCGTCCTCGCGCAGCACCACGCTGGAATCCATGCGGCTCTCCCCGGCCAGCCGCCACTCCCCCTTCACCTTGAAATACTCGGGGAACATCGACGTGCTGTGAAAGCCCTCCGGCGCCACGCCGTCCTGCGGCGCACACGCGAGGCGCGCGTCGGGCGCTGAGGCAAGGGCGGAAAAATCCGGGCGGCGGTAGGCAGGCAGTTCAAAGCACATGTGACATTCCCCTTTTCTGTTTGTATTTTGCAGGTTTATTTCGATCATCCTTCACTTATTCCGGCCAGTCGCCCGCGTCAGGAGATATTCTGGCGTTTTAAGGAATACGCGATTCATTATATACCTGTGCGTCTGAAAAGGCAAGCAGAAAAAGGCTCCGGAAAACCGGAACCTTTTCTTTTTACAAAGCCTTAGTGATGCTCGACCCTGACCGGCAGGCCGGTTTCCATCGAACGGTTGCAGGCCATGACGAACTCCATCGTGCGCACCGCGTCGGCGTAGGGCGAGCGGATCTTGGAGGGGTCGCCGGAGAGCACCGCGTCCACGAAGGTGCGGTCGCACTGCACGCCGCCGTACGCGCCGTCCTCATTGATGGTCACGCAGTCCTTTCCGGCCTGCAGGGTGCCGTCGCCCTTGAAGATCAGGCCGTTTTCCGCGTCTTCGTCCTGCTTCACGCCGAAGATGTTCACCTTGCCCAGGATGTAGTGCTCCAGGCGGCAGTCCTTGGCGCTGAAGATGATCTTGCTGTCGAAGGCCTCGCCGGTCTTGGCGTAGCAGCCGGTGGACAGCGCGCCCAGCGCGCCGTTTTCGAAGCGCACCGAGGTGGTGGACAGATCGTCGGTGTCGTAGTTCACGTGGTCGGTCACGAAGCCGCGCGCGCCCATCGTGTAGACCTCGACCGGCTCGCCCATCATGTAGCGCACCATGTCGAAGTTGTGGATGGTCTGCTCGACGATCTGGCCGCCGGAGCGCTTCTTGTCGCGCCACCACTCGACCTCGGGCACGCCGCCCATGCGCACGCACTCGACGAAGGCGACGCGATGATTGTCCACGAACGCGCGGGTGTCGTCGACGATCTTGGCGTAGCGGCACTGCAGGCCGACCGCCGTGATCAGGCGCTTCTTCTGAATCTCGTCGCGGATGCGGTAGGCCAGCTCCATGTCCAGCGCGACCGGCTTCTCGATGAACATCGGGATGCCGCGGCGGATGGTCTCAAACTCGATGTCGCCGTGGCAGTAGGGCGGCACGCAGATGAACACCATGTCCGGCTGCACCTCGTCGTACATCACGCGGAAGTCGGTATAGGCCCTGCCGCTGCCCGCGCGCTCCACGAAGCTCTGCGCGCGCTCGGGGATCAGGTCGCAGAAGCCGGCCAGCTCGATGTCCTGATAGTCCAGAAAATGTCCCAGGTGATAGGCTCCGATGCCGCCGCAGCCGATCATCGCCAGCTTTTTCATATGCGTTTCCTCCTTATATTACATCGCCAGAATGGTATCCAGCGCCCGGACGGTGCTCTCGTACAGGTACTCGGGGGTCTTGGGCATGGCGGAGAGCTCGGCGGTCAGATAGCCGTCGTAGCCCGCCTTCCTGAGCGCGGGAATGACCTTTTCCCAGCGGACGCTGCCCTCGAGCAGGTTCACAAAGTGGCCGGCGTTCCAGCCCGCGCGCGCGAAGTCCTTGACGTGAATCTTCACGATGCGGCTGCCCAGGACGTCGATCCAGTACTCGGGATAGGACAGCAGCGCCACGTTGCCCACGTCGAAGTACGCGCCCAGGTTCTTCATGCGCATCTCGTCGATCAATCCGGCCATTTCCATCGGCGAGAGGAAGAAGTTGTTCCACACGTTCTCAAGGCCGACCTTCACGCCGCCGTTTTCGATGAGCTCGCGGCAGCTTTCCAGCTGCTCGCGCACGTTCTGCCACGCCTCGGCGATCGAGCAGTCCTCGCCGATGCCGCCCGGCACCACCAATATGCCGTCCGCGCCCAGCGCCCGGGCGCACTCGATCTGCTTTTTCATGAGCACGGCGGCGGGGATGCTGCCGTTTTTCGAGCCCAGCGTGCTATTGCCCCACTGCGAGCTGGACACGCTGCACACCGGCAGGCCGGCCCGCTCGCTCATCTCGCGGATATTCGCCAGCTCCTCCTCGGTCGTCTCCAGGCTCAGCGCGTGATTGCCCGCGCCCGGCGCGTCCAGGTTCAGCTCCACCGCGTCGAAGCCAGCCCTTTTGAGCGACGCGAACATCTCCTCGAAGCCCACCTCGGCGGGCACGCTCCAGGCATTGAGCGACTTTTTCATGGCATATCCTCCTTTTTTCAGGCGCGCGCTCTTGCGCACATTCCGTACACAGTATATAATACATTGTGGGGCGCGTCTATGGAATAACGGTGCGTCCATATGGACAAATCGACTGGAAGGTGATTGGATGCAGAACGTCAGCTACTACCGCGAAAACCCGGAGCGCGACAACACCTGCTCGCTCGCTTCGCCGCTTCAGGTGAACTGCTGCGGCGTGGCGGCGCTCTCGCACGCCTTCACCAACCACTCCCCGCAGGGGCGCGAGGACTATTACTTCCTCTATATGGCCGAAGGAGCGCTGGAATTTCACCTGAAAGAACTGCACACAGCCCTGCGCGCGGGCGATCTGGTGATTATCCCCCCGCGCACGCCCTATTCCTATTCCCTGCGCGAGGGCGAAATGGCCTATTACTGGATTCACTTCACCGGCGCGCAGTGCGAGGCTCTGCTCGCCGCGTGCAGCCTGCCGGTATGTACGATCCTGCGCCCCGGCTCCGACCCGCAGGCGCACGAGCTGCTGGGCGCGCTGCACCGGGCGTTTTACCTGCGCGCCGGATGCTTCGAGGCGGAATCGTGCGGCCTGCTCAGCGTGCTTCTCTCGCGCCTGAGCCGCCTTTTGTCCGGTCAGGCCAGTCCGTCCAGGCTGCAGGCCTCGCTCGAGTACATCCACCGCCACTACGCCGAGCCCCTGACCGTGCAGGCCCTCGCCGCGCTGGAATTCCTCAGCCCCAGCCGCTTTTCCGCACTCTTTCGCCGCCTGATGGGCGCGTCGCCCCAGCAATACCTGATCTCCCTGCGCATGCAGACCGCCCGTGAGCTCATCCGCAGCACCGACATGCCCGTCAAGCAGGTCGCCGCCGCCGTCGGCTATCAGGATCAGCTCTACTTCTCCCGCCTCTTCCACCGCACCTTCGGCCACGCGCCGGTGGAGGAACGGGGGGAACGGGGGGAACGCCGGGGAGGCCGCCTTTTTGAAAAAGGCGCCTCCCCAGGCCCCACCCGGAAAACACTTGCAAGAAAATAAAGCAAACTCCTGACTGGCGTGATTCTTGCATGTAATGTATGTGGAAGCGTTTTCCAATCGTTTTCGCTTCTGAAAAAGGCCTCCCCAGACCCCACCCGGAAAGCACTTGCAAGAAAATAAAATAACATACTGACAAGTGTGGTTCTTGCGCGTAATGTATGTGGAAGCGTTTTCCAATCGTTTTCGCTTCTGAAAATGTGCCTCCCCAGGCCCCACCCGGAAAAACACTTGCAAGAAAATAAAGCAAACTCCTGACTGGCGCGATTCTTGCTCAAATGTCTGAAGAAACGTTCTGCAATCGTTTTCGCTTCTGAAAAAGTCTCCCCAGACCCCACCTGGAAAGCACCTGCAAGAAAAATAAAGTAGCATCCTGACCGGCGAGATTTCTACCTATTAGAAGAGCGAACGCGCTCCCCCATGCCTGAAAAAACGCAGCCCCTCCGAAGTACATGCCTCGGAGGGGTTCGTTATACCTTTACACAGCGGGCAGGAAACGCGCCGCGAAAGACGCAAATTGCCCGTCTTTCCGCTCACACCACGATAGCAAGCGGATATCAGCCTTGCCGTAACTCTTGTGGGGCAGTTACCTCGAGTCTTCCGACCGCGAAGCATCCTGAGGCTTTAATCTATGGCCGAGGGATGCGTGTGGCCGGCGCCAGCACCGCCTCCAGGCTCAGCCTGGCTAGCCCTTGATCGCGCCGATCATGACGCCCTTGACGAAGTAGCGCTGCAGGAAGGGGTAGATGACGAGGATCGGGACGGTGGAGATGATGACCATGCAGTACTTGACCAGCTCGCGGTCGAACGCCTCGGAGGACTGGGCGGTCACGTCCTTGGCCACGGAGGTTTCCTGTTCGGTGATGAGCACCTCGCGCAGGAACATCTGCAGCGGGTAGAGCGCGCGGTTGCGCATGAACATCAGCGCCGGATACCAGCTGTTCCAGTAGCCCACGCCGTAGTACATCGCGATGACCGCGATCACGGCGGTGGAGAGCGGCAGGATGATGCGAACCAGAATCTGGATTTCGTTCGCGCCGTCGAGCAGCGCGGCCTCCTCGAGCGAATCGGGGATGCCCTGGAAGAAGGTGCGCATGATGATCAGGTTGTAGCTGCTGACCAGGTAGGGCAGCACGAACGACCAGGGCGTGTCGTAGATGCCCACCCAGCGCACGACGAAGAACATCGGGATGATGCCGCCTGAGAAGAACATGGTGACCATGATCATCTTCATGGCGACGTTGCGGATGTAGAAGTACTTGCGGGAGACGCAGAACGCGCCCATCGTGGTGACGGACAGGCTCAGAAGCGTGCCGCCGAGGACGTAGCCCACCGTGTTGCGGAAGCCGATCGGGATGCCGACGTTCTGGAAGGCCATCTGGTAGCCGTGCAGGGTGTACGGCTTGATGGGCAGCAGCAGCGGCTCGGTGTTGGACAGGATGGCCTTCGCGTCCGAGAACGACGCGACCAGGCAGTAGTACAGCGGGTACACCGACAGAATCATGAACGCGGTCATGATCAGGTAGATCAGGACGTTGACGATCTTGTCGCTTACCGGTTCCTTGATGCGGTTTTCCTTGGGCACATGCCGGGAGTGGTCATGACGGTTGATCCTGCTGATGTTCAGCTTTTTGTCTGCCATACCCTTCACGCCTCCTTACCACAGGCTGCTCTCGCTGACGCGGCGGGAAAGCGCGTTGGCGGAAAGCAGCAGAATCACGTTGATGACCGAGTTCATCAGACCGACGGCGGTCGAGTAGGAATACTGCATCTGAACCAGACCGGTGCGGTAGACGTAGGTGGAGATGACGTCGGCGGTCTCGAAGATCATTTCGTTGTACAGAAGGAAGATGCGATCCCAGCCCAGGCTCATCAGATTGCCGATGCGCAGGATGAGCAGGATGACGATGGTGGGCGCGATGCCGGGCAGGGTCACGTGCCACATCTGCTGCCAGCGGCCCGCGCCGTCCACCTTGGCGGCCTCATAGAGCGAGGCGTCGATGCTGGTCAGGGCGGCGAAGAAGATGATCGACTCCCAGCCCAGCTCCTGCCAGATGTTCATGAGGATGTAGAGCGGCTGGAAATACTTGGGCACGGAGAACAGGTTGGTCTGCCTGACCCCGAACACGCCCAGCATGCGGGTCAGTATGCCGGTTGAGCGGCAGAAAATCAGCATCAGGGAGCAGACGACGACGGTGGAAACAAAGTGAGGCATATACGTAACCGTCTGAACCACTTTACGGAACGCGACGGATTTGCATTCGTTCAGAAGAAGCGCGAAGAGTATCGGGAGCGGGAAGGCGAAGATCAGCATGCCCAGGTTGATGCTCAGGGTGTTGCGGATCAGCCGCCAGAGGAAGGTGCTGTTCAGGAAGGTCTTGAACTGCAGAAAGCCCACCCATTCGCTGCCGAAGATGCCCTTCATGGGCTTGAAATTCTTGAAGGCGATGATGACGCCGTACATTGGCCAGTAGTGGAAGAGGACGTAATAGACAAAAACCGGAAGGAAGAGAAGATAGAGATAGGGGTGCGCCTTGATATTGCGTCCCAGCTGCGTAAACACGCCGGGGCTCTTGTATCCGGGGCGAATCGTAGAGCCGGCCGTTTTCTTTTGGCTCATGTTCAGACCTCCTGCCTGCATAATACCATTCTCAAGTAGGTTTCTTAAAAGGAAGCGGGTTCGGCCCGACGAGAGCCGAACCCGCGATTCTAGCCCAGGTTCTCAGCGGCGAACCGTTCGCGGCGCCTTAGCGGGCGTAGTAGCGATCGGTCGCGGCCTGCTGGATGGCGATGACGTCGTCGATGCCCATCTGATGCAGCTGCTCGACATAGCCCTCCCAGTTGTCCACGGACTCTTCGCCGAAGACGATCTGGTAGATCTTGTCGTAGATGAAGGTCTCGATCTCGTTCATCGTGGTGACCTGCTTGGTGGATTCGTCGGCGGTCAGAGAGATGTTGCTGGGCACATGGCGCTCAGAGTCGGCGTTGGCGGTCCAGGCTTCCCAGCACTGGGCGTTGCACTCGGCGCCATACTGCATGTACTCCATCTCGGAGGCGTACTCGGAAGACAGGTTCTGGATGGTGTAGACGTAGCGGATGGAGTTGTACTCCAGCTCGGGGTTGTGCAGGATGTAGTCGGAGAACTGGCGGGTGCCGTCGTCGTTGGTCCAGTGGATCTGCACGATCTCGTTCTTCTCGGGGTGCAGCTGGTCGACGCACTCGTTCACGCCGAACACCATGAGCTCGGTGCCTTCGTAGCTGTACAGCCAGTCAAAGGCCTTGAACGCCTTCTCGGGGATCTTGCAGGTGGTGGAGATGCCCCAGTACATGGTGTTGCCGCCGTTCTCGATCGGGCGGGCGAAGTGGTTCTTGGAGCCGATGGAGGCCTCGTCCTTGACGGGCGCGGTCAGGCCGATCAGGTTGAAGTCCTCGCCGCAGGCGCTCTTGCCGACCGCGATGCACTCCTGGGTTTCCCAGTTGCCGATGGCGACCATCGCCGAGCGGCCGGAGGTGACCATCGACTTGGCGTCGGCGTGTACGCGGCTGACGCAGTCCACGTCGATCAGGCCCTCGGCGTACCACTGCTTGAGCATGGCCAGGTAGTCCTTATAGGCCGGCTCGAGCATGGCGTAGGTGACCTTGCCGTCCTCGCCGATCATGAACTTGTTGGTGGTGACGCCCAGCCAGGAGGCCAGGAAGTCGCCGTTGTAGTAGTAGGAGCTGGGCAGCTTCTCAAGAGCCAGCGGGATTTCGATGCCGTCGTTCTTGAACGCGACCAGCATGTCGTGCACCTGATCGATGGTCTCGGGCACGTCGATGTCCAGCTTCTCAAGCAGATCCTCGCGCACGACCATGCCGGTGTGCTGCATGCCCAGAACCGGGACGCGCTGGGAGGCGGCGCCGAAGCGGTACATGCCGGAGTCGGTCATGAAGTTGCGGGTGGCCTGAGCGTCCCAGTTCTTGTGGGCCTCGGTCAGGTAATGATAGCCGAACTTCTCGACCATGGGGTTCAGGTCGACCAGGATCTTGTCCTTGATTGCGCCCTCCACGCCGCCGGGATAGTAGGTCTTCCAGTTGCCGGTCGCCCACATGTCCGGAAGAACCATGGAGGCGATGGTGGTCATGAAGTAGGAGCCGTCGTCGTTCTCCGGCGGATGAACGAAGGTGAAGTTGAGTCCGGTGCGCCTGGACCACTCGAGGACCGCGGTATGGGTATCATAGGTCAGCATGGCTTTCTCCGAGCCCTTTTCCATGGACATGTAGATCGACAGGGTCTCGGTGCCGTCGCCGATGGGCAGGTCATAGGCCTCGGGGACGTCGTAGATGGCGAATGCGCAGGTGCCTGAGAGCACGAGCAGCACGGCCAGCAGCAGGGATACCAGGGACTTCTTCATAGGGAATACCTCCTCGATATATTTCCAGGGGACGAGCCCCGGGAGTTCATCGCGCGGCAACCGGCCGTTAACCGCACTGAAACCGTCCTGAAACTGTGCCGTTATTTACCGGTCATCATGATTCTACACTATTTTTGGCGGTTTGTAAAGTCCCTTTGCGCACTTTCTTCAACTTTTTTTCACTGTTTGGCCAGGTTCGCTCATTTTTATGTCATGTACAGGCCGAATTATTCCCTTTTCAGGCTTTTTTTCTGAATACGTATTGCCTTTTCGGTTTACATATGTTAAAATGCAATTACCGCTTATCCGGTTCAAAAAAGGAGGATGTTATAATGAAAACGACCGCTCGCACGCTCTGTCTGGCCGCCCTGGTGACCGCGCTGACCCTGACCGCCGGCTGCTCCTCAAAGGATTCCAAACAGCCGACCTCCGCCGTGACCGATCCGCCCGCCGCGCAGACCACCGCCGCGGCGACCGAGAAGGCGGCGCCGGACGCGACAGATGCGCCTGAGGAAACGAAAGTCCCTGAAAACAAGCCGCTCAACGACGACACCTCGGTTTCGACCATCGATGTGGACGACAACGGCTGGATCGCCCTGGCCTGCGGCAACGACTACGTGATGGCGCTTCAGAAGGACGGCACGCTGTGCGGCTGGGGGCGCAACACCTACGGCCAGGTGGGCTCGGCGACCTACAAGGAGCCGGACGTGAAGGCGGTGCAGCCGGTGCTCGAGCACATCGCCTCCTTCGCCACCGGCGAGCAGCACACCGCCGCCATCGATGAAAACGGCGTGCTCTACATCTGGGGTTCCAACCACTCCGGCCGCCTGGGCGACGGCACCACCGCCGGACGCACCGCGCCCTATCAGAACGCGACGCTGCTTGCCCTGGGCAAAAAGGCGGTCTCGGCCGCGCCCGGCATGAACTGCACGCTGGTGCTGCTCGAGGACGGCGCGCTGTACGGCTTCGGCTCGAACAGCAAGGGCCAGCTGGGCGTGGAGGGTAACCAGTTCACCCTGCCCGTCGAGGTGCTCACGGACGTGAAGGCCGCCTTTACCAACGGCGAATTCTCCTTCGCCATCAAAAACGACGGCACGGTCTGGGCGACCGGCAGCAACAAGCGCGGCCAGCTGGGCACCGGCGACACGGAGAGCCTGGCCGCCTGGACGCAGGTCAAGGCCCCCGAAAACGTGAAGACCTTCGCGCTGGGCGAGGAATTCTCGCTGGCGCTGACCGAGGACGGCGCGGTCTGGGCGACCGGCAGCAACAAGCGCGGCCAGCTCGGCCTAGGTGCCCAGGACGCGTCGACCAGTACCTGGACGAAGGTCGCCGACGGCGCCGAGCAGATCTACGCGGGCGTGGAGACCGCCGGCATGCTCAAGGAGGACGGCACGCTGTGGCTGTGGGGCGGCAACAAGTACGGCCAGGTCGGCGACGGCACGACCGAAAACCGCAGCGCCCCCGTTCAGGTGCTCGCCGACGTGCAGTCCGCCGACATCGGCGACGCGCACGCCGCCGCCCTCAAGAAGGACGGCTCGATCTGGGTCTGGGGCTACAACAAGTACTTCCAGCTGTGCGACGGCACGAACGCCGACTCCCTCTCCCCCAAGCAGGTCGTGACGCACTGAGGGGGAACGCTGGGGAGACGGCTTTTCTGAGAAAAGCCTCTCCCCAGACCCCTCACGAAAAGCACTTGCAAGAATATCTTTAACGATCGGCGGAATGTAATCCTTGCCTGTAATGTAAGGAATACGGGGGATTCCGGGCTTTTTCCTGAAAGTGTGCGCAGAAAAGCACCCGCAAGAATTACTTTGACGATCAGTGGAAGGCGGTTCCTGCCTGTGAGGTGAGCGACAAGTGTGATTCCTGCCCGGAAAAAGGGCGAACGAAAGGAGTAGTTCGATGAAAAAGTGGATGAAATGGCTTCCGGCGGTACTGGCCGTGCTGCTCGTCTGCGCGCTGCTGCTCCCCTTTCCGAGGAAGGTCAAACGCACGCTCAGCGGCCTGGCCTACGCGCCGGACGGCGAGGCGGTCGCCTGCACGATCGAGGTGGACGCGACGCGCCTGCAGTACCTGATTCGCGAAGATACGCTGAAGGGCAGGCTCGCGCTTTCGACCGACCCGCGCACGCAGGGCGCGACCTTGAACGCCGCGGAAACGCCCGCCTTCAAGGGACATTCCGGCGGCTGCTTCCAGCTGACCGGCTATCAGGCCGACGGCACGCCCTTCACCGCGGGCCTGTTCATCGCGCCCGCCGACATGGCCTGGATCTACGTGCAGAACCGCACGCCGGACGGCACGCTCTGCGAGCTCATGGCCCCCGCCGCGACCGACGAGGAGGCGCAGGCCATCCGCGACCGCGCCCGCGACTACTACGGCGTCATCCCGGGGTGAGGGAGCGCTGGGGAACGTTGGGGAGGTCACCTTTTTGAAAAAGGCGCCTCCCCAAACCCCACCCGGAAAACACCTGCAAGAGAATCTTCATCGATCAGCGGAAGGTAGTTCTTGCCTGCGAGGTGAGGAAAACGAGGGTTTTCCTATGAAAGTGGACGCAGAAAAGCACTGCAAGAAAAGCTCACAGCAAACGTCAAAGGTGAATCTTGCCTGTGATGTAATTGGGACGGGACATAACCGCGTCCGGCATAACGCAGCGCCCCCGAGGACGAACCCCGGAGGCGCTTGACTGTTCATGGATTGTTAGCCATCCGACTGCGCGAATCAGCCGCTCTGATGCCGCAGCACGCTGCACCGGGCGTACTCGACGACCGGCGTCTGCTCGCCGCGGATCTGGCCGAGCAGCACCTCGGCGGCGCGCTCCCCCATCTGCTCAAACGGGAACTGGGTGGTGGTCAGCGGCGGGTAGAGGTACTCGGAGTAGTTC
>CAKUFB010000067.1 GCA_934647145.1 uncultured Clostridia bacterium | reverse complement strand
GGAGCGCCGGTTCGGACGGGGCGACGCTTCAGGCCTCGCTGTCCCAGGCGGGCTGCGTGCGCCGGGCGGTGGGCTTCGGCCTGGGCGCGCGGGCAGGCGAGCTGGCGGGCGCCGAGCGGGAAATGATCTACTGCCCGTCGATCAACCGCTGGAAGGACACGGTCTCGCTGCAGTACGAGCTCAGGGAGCTGCTGCCCGAGGGCTTCGAGGAGGCCGCCGGGCGATTTGAGCGCAAATATCAACTTGTTTTTAACGCCTATTTGCGCGATATGCTCTATAATAATAGTTTAACGGGGGTAGAAGGGAGCCTTGTACCGTCTGAGCCTCTGCCGCCGGACGCGCCCTTTTCCTGGCTGCGCGAGGACGTGCAGGGCACGGTCATCGCCGCGGTGACGCGCCAGGGCGCGGGCGAGCTGCTGAGCCTTGTGCGCGAGCGGCAGCTCACCGACCGCGCGGACGTGCTGGTGGGCTGCTGGCCGGGGGAGCAGGCCTGCTTCAACTCGATCTGCCTGTGCCCGTCAGGCGAGGCGAAATTTGCCTGCCGCCGCCTGATCCTGTGGGACGCGCCCGCCGCCGCCTTCGCCGCCCTTCCCCGCGCAAAAGCGGTCTATGAGCGCCCCGAGCGGGGCTGCCTGTGGGCGAAGGAAATTCCCGACGTGACCCGCCTGCGCGAGCTGTTCGTGGCGCTGCGCCGCATACTCACCCAGCGGGGCGCCTCCGCCGCCGACGCCATTCGCGCCCTGGCCCAGGAGGCGCGCACGAGCGAGGTGTGCGCGCAGTGCGGCGTGGCGGTGCTGTGCCGGGTGAACCTGGTGGCCTGGACCCACGCGGGCGGCGCGCTGCAGCTGCTGCCTGCCCAAAAATGCGATCCGGCGAGCGACCCGCTGTTCCGCCGCCTGGCCGCGCTTCGAGAGTACGCCCTTGGAAAGGAATGAGAACATGAACGAACCCGCTGCGATGGATCTGGATCAACAGCTTCAGCAGATCCTGACGAAAATTCAGAAATATCATCCCAAGGACGATATTTCTCTGGTCACGCGCGCCTATCGGTTTGCCTGCGAGGCGCACAGGGATCAGAAGCGCAAGTCGGGCGAGCCGTATATCATTCACCCGGTGTGCGTGGCCTCGATCCTGGCCGACCTGATGCTGGACAGCACGACGGTGGCGGCGGGCTTCCTGCACGACTGCGTGGAGGACAACAAGGACGTGACCGTGGAGACCATCGAGGCTCAGTTCGGGCCGGAGGTGGCGCTGCTGGTGGACGGCGTGACCAAGCTCAAGCGCCTGGACTTTACCTCCCGCGAGGATCAGCAGGCCGAGTCGCTGCGCAAGATGTTCCTGGCGATGGCCAAGGACATCCGCGTGGTGCTCATCAAGCTGGCCGACCGGCTGCACAACATGCGCACGCTCAAGTATCAGTCGCCCGACCGGCAGGTGGCCATCGCCCGCGAGACGCTGGACGTGTACGCGCCGCTGTGCCATCGCCTGGGCATGTCCACCCTCAAGTGGGAGATGGAGGATCTGGCGCTGCGCTACATCGACCCGGCGGGCTATTACGACCTGGTCGAAAAGGTGGGGCAGAAGCGCAGGGAGCGCGAGCACGCCATCCAGGTGGTCATTTCCGCGCTCAAGGAGCAGTTGGATCAGGCCGGCATCCACTGCGAAATCGCCGGTCGCCCCAAGCACTTCTACAGCATCTACCGCAAGCTCAAGACGCAGGGCAAGACCTTCGACCAGATCTACGACCTGATCGCTGTGCGCGTGCTGGTGGACACTATTCCGGACTGCTACGCCGTGCTGGGCATCGTACACACCATGTGGACGCAGGTGCCCAACCGCTTCAAGGACTACATCTCCATGCCCAAAGGCAACATGTACCAGTCGCTGCACACCACCGTCGTGGGCACCAGCGGCGAGCTGCGCGGCCAGACCTTCGAGGTGCAGATCCGCACCTGGGAGATGCACCGCACCGCCGAGTACGGCATCGCCGCCCACTGGCGCTACAAGGAGGGCAAGCAGGTTGATTCGCTGGACAGCAAGCTCTACTGGCTTAGGCAGATCCTCGACTGGCAGAACGAGACCCACGACCCGAGCGAGTTCATGGACGCGCTCAAGGTCGACCTGTTCAGCGACGAGGTGTTCGTGTTCACCCCCAAGGGCGACATCGTGAACCTGCCGCGCGGCGCGACCCCGGTCGATTTCGCCTATCACATCCACAGCGCCATTGGCAACAAGTGCATCGGCGCGAAGATCAACGGCCGCATCGTGCCGCTGGAGACCGAGCTGCAGACCGGCGACTTCGTGGAGGTGCTCACCAGCAGCAACTCCAAGGGCCCGTCGATGGACTGGCTCAAGCTGTGTAAGACCAGCGAGGCCAAGAGCAAGATTCGCGCCTATCTCAAGCACGAGCTGCGCGACGAAAACCTGGCTCGCGGCCGCGACATACTGGATCACGAGGCCAAACGGCAGGGTTATTCGCTCTCCCAACTGGTCAAAAACGAGTTCATGGAGCCGATCGAGCGGCGGTACAGCATCCACTCGATGGAGGATCTGTACGTCACGGTGGGCTTCGGCGGCCTGAGCGGCAGTCAGGTCATCAACCGGCTGGTCGAGGAATACCGCAAGGCCAACAAGCAGGCCGAGCCCGTCCCCGCGCCCAAGCCCGCGCCCGCCCGATCCAGCGCCGTCACCCAGCACCACTCCAACGGCGTCATCGTCGAGGGCGATTCCGACATGCTGGTGCGCTTCGCCCGCTGCTGCAATCCCCTGCCCGGCGACGACATCGTGGGCTACATCACCCGCGGCCGCGGCGTGTCCATTCACCGCAGCGACTGCCCCAACATGGCCGACATGATGCAGACCCCCGAGCGCTTCATCGACGTGAAGTGGGAGGGCGAGGAGCGCAAGGAGGACGCAAACGCCGCCTACGAGGCCAACATCCGCGTCATCGCCTATGACCGGCTGGGCCTGTTCGCCGACATCTCCACCATGCTCAGCCAGATGGAAATCCCCATTGTCTCCATCTCTGCCCGCATCGACAAGAGCAAGGCGCGCCACACTACCTGCATCGACCTGATCCTCTCGATCACCGATACCAAGCAGCTCGAACGCGTCATCGACAAGCTCCGCAAGCGCGGCGACATCCTCGAGGTCTTCCGCCTGACGGCGTAGCCAGGCTGAGCCTGCACCCACTTGCTGCCGGCAGGCAGTGCCTGCACCCGGTTGCTGCCGCCGGTTCTAGCGACGAATTCGGAAACCATAAATTCAAGTTCCCGAATTCTGCGAATCCGCAGGTTTCCCTGCGGATTGAGAGTCGGCACTGCCGACCCGGGCTGGGGGAGGCTCCGCTTCGCTTCGCGCTCCCCCAGACCCCCACCGAAGTTTGTCCGGCAGGCAGTGCCTGCACCCACCTGCTGCCGCGGGGGCCACGCGAAATTGGAAACCGCAGATTACAGTTTCCAATTTCTTCGCGGGCACAAAGCCTGAGCCTGTGCCCCACAAGAGTTACAAACCCCGCCGTACGCGCCGCGTGCGCCTCCCCTTTCAGGGGAGACGCGGATGGCGCCGCCGCGGAGAGGGCTCTTCTGAAAGGGGAGCTGTCGCCGCAGGCGGCTGAGGGGTTCACGCCAGCAAATCAAACGCTTTATCAAGGAGATCAACATGCGTTGCGTAGTACAGAGAGTGACCCGTTCCCGCGTGACGGTGGACGGGGAGGAAACCGGGCGCATCGAGCGAGGCTTTATGGTGCTCGTCGGCGCGCAGGAGGGCGACACGCAGGCCGACATGGACTACTGCGTGAAGAAGATCTGCGGACTGCGGATCTTTGAGGACGAAAACGACAAGATGAACCTGTCCCTGAAGGACGTGGGCGGCAGGGTGCTGCTGGTGAGCCAGTTTACGCTGCTGGGCGACGCGCGCCACGGCAACCGGCCTTCCTTCTCGAACGCCGCGCGCCCGGAGGCCGCCGCGCCCGTGGTGGAGCAAATGAAGGCGGCGATCGAGGCGCAGGGCATACCGGTCGCAACCGGCCGTTTCCAGACCCACATGCTGGTGGAGCTGGTCAACGACGGCCCGGTCACCATCCTGCTGGACAGCAGAAAGGACTTCTGACATGAGTGATTTAGTGATCACGCCCATCGTTTGCGGCGCGTACCAGGCCAACGCCTACCTGCTTTACCGCAGCGAGCGGCCGGACGCGCTGCTGATCGACCCGGGCGACGACTATCCGGCGCTGGCGCGGGCGATTGCTGCCAGCGGCAAAAGGCTGACCGACATCCTGCTCACCCACGGGCACTTCGACCACTTCCTGTGCGCGGCGCGGCTGCGGCGGGAATTCGGCGCGCGCATCCACATCCACGAGAGCGACGCGTACCTGCTCGCCTCGCGGGAGGACAGCGCCTGGAGCGCGCAGGTGTGCGCCGAGCCGTTCACGCCCGCGCAGCCCGACGAAGCCTACCCGGAAAACGGCGAAATCGACGTGTGCGGCGTGCATTTCAAGGTGCTGCACACCCCCGGCCACACCCAGGGCGGCGTGTGCCTGCTGGACGAGGCGGACGGCGCGCTGTTCTCGGGCGACACGCTCTTCGCCCAGGGCTACGGCCGCTTCGACCTGGCGGGCGGGAGCCTGCACCAGCTACTGGGGTCGCTGAGGCTGCTTTTGTCGCTCGACCGGTCGCTGAAGGTGTATCCCGGACACGGGGAATCCGCCGCGCTGGCGCAGATTGCGAGGTACTTTGGAAAATGATCCTGCTGAAAACCGACACGCCCGAGTTTTACGGCGACATCTGCGAGGTGGTTCGCCTGTTCCTGGGGCCGGTGGAGATCCGCATGGACGAGGGCGAGCGCCTGCTGACCCACACGCATGAAACCGCGGACGGCCAGTGGATCGAGCGCTTCTCGATGGACGGCGAGACCGGCGAGGCGGCGCAGGCCGTCGTGACGGGCGGACTGATCGAGAAGCGGCTGCTCAAGCGCGCCGTGAAGACCGCCTGCTACCGCCTGATGAAGCGCCTGACCGGCGTGCAGCCGCCCTGGGGCAGTCTGACCGGCATACGCCCCACGCGCCTGATGTACGAGCTGGCCGAGGAGGGAATCACCGGCGAGGCGGCCGAGCGCGAGCTGCAGCGGCGGTTTGACGTATCCGCCGACAAGGCGCGCCTGCTCAGCGACATACTGGCCATGCAGAAGGGCGTGATCGACCCGCCGGAGGATACCTTCGACCTGTACATCGGCATTCCGTTCTGCACCACCCGCTGCGCCTACTGCTCCTTCGCCTCGGGCGAGCTGGGCGACGGCCATCTGGTGGAGCCCTACCTCGCGGCGCTTGAGACCGAGATCCGCGAGAGCGCCCGCCTGATGCGGGAGATGGGGCTGCGCGTGCGCGCGGCGTACATGGGCGGGGGAACGCCCACGGCGCTGTCGGCGGGGCAGCTTGCCAGGCTGCTTGACTGCGCGCAGGAGCACTTTCCGGGCGCGGTCGAGTGGACGGTCGAGGCCGGCCGCCCGGACACCATCACCCGTGAGAAGCTGACCGCGCTCAGGGAGCACGAAATCACCCGCATCAGCGTCAATCCGCAGACCTTTTCGGACGAGACGCTGCGCCTGATCGGCCGGGCGCACACCGCACAGGACACGCTGGACGCGTTTTCCCTGGCGCGGGAGATGGGCTTTCGCCACATCAACATGGATCTGATCGCCGCGCTGCCCGGCGAGAGCGAGGACGACTTCGCCCGCAGCCTGCGCGCGACGATGAGCCTGCATCCGGAGAGCGTCACCGTACACACGCTGGCCATCAAGCGCTCCAGCCGCCTGCACGAGCAGGGCTACGCCCAGGTGAGCGCCGAACAGGCCGCGCGCATGGTCGATTTCGCCCGGCAGTCGCTCCGGGAGGAGGGATACTTTCCCTACTACCTGTACCGGCAGAAGTACATGGCGGGCAACCTGGAAAACGTGGGCTACGCGCTGCCCGGCCACGCCTGCCTGTACAACATCGGCAACATGGAGGAGACCGCGCGTGTGCTGGCGCTGGGGGCGGGCAGCATCACCAAGTGGCTCTTTCCCCGCCAGCGGCGCATCGAGCGCGCCCCCAACGTGCGCAACATTGAGCAGTACATCGACCGGGTGGACGAGATGGTTCGGCGCAAGCGCGCCCTGATCCTGCCCGAATCCGCAGAATGAAAGGACGGTATGACCCGATGAATAAGAACCTCAAGATGGCGCTGTGCGTCCTGGTCATCGCGGCGCTGTGCGTGGCCGCGGTGTTTATCTACCTGAAGATCAGCGCCCCCAGCTACAAGGACGTGCCCAATCCCCAGGTGACGATCACCATGGAAAACGGCGAGGAAATCCACCTGGAGCTGTATCCCGACGTCGCGCCCATCACGGTGGCCAACTTTGTCGACCTGGCAGGCAGCGGCTACTATGACGGGCTGATCTTCCACCGCGTCATCAACGGCTTCATGATCCAGGGCGGCGACCCCAACGGCGACGGCACCGGCGGCCCCGGCTTCACCATCAAGGGCGAGTTCTCCGCCAACGGCGTGAAGAACGACCTGAGCCACACCCGCGGCGTGATTTCCATGGCGCGCAAGGGCACGGGCAACAACACCGCCGGCTCGCAGTTCTTCATCGTGCAGACCGACTCCCCCCACCTCAACGGCCAGTACGCCGCCTTCGGGCGCGTCACCGACGAGGAGAGCATGAGGGTGGTGGACGAAATCGCCGCCACCTCGACCGACGCAAACGACAAGCCGCTCTCCGAGTGGCGCATTAAGAGCGTCACCGTGGACACCCAGGGCTATACCTACAAGCCCACCCGCATCGAACAGTAATTTTTTCAGGAGGAAGCAGTCATGAGCAATCCCATCGTCACCATCGAAATGGAAAACGGCGGCGTGATCAAGGCCGAGCTGTACCCGGACGTCGCGCCCATCACCGTCAAGAACTTCGTCGATCTGGCCAAACAGGGCTTCTACGACGGCCTGATCTTCCACCGCGTCATCCCCGGCTTCATGATTCAGGGCGGCGACCCCACCGGCACCGGCATGGGCGGCCCCGGCCACACCATCAAGGGCGAGTTCTCCGCCAACGGCGTGAAGAACGACCTCAGGCACACCCGCGGCGTGCTGTCCATGGCCCGCTCCATGATGCCCAACTCGGCCGGCTCTCAGTTCTTCATCATGCACCAGAACGCGCCCCACCTGGACGGCCAGTACGCCGCCTTCGGCAAGGTGATCGAGGGCATTGAGGTGGTCGACCAGATCGCATCCACCCCCACCGACCGCAGCGACCGCCCCAAGGCCGAGCAGCGCATGCTCCGCGTGACGGTGGAAGAGTGAGGGGAACGCCGGGGAGGCGGCTTTTCTGAGAAAAGCCCCTCCCCGGACCTCTCCCGAAAAGCACTCTGATCCGCAATCCACCGAGATAGGAAAGGCGTTATTCTCCGAACTCCAGCGTGGGTACGGGGCAGGGAAAAATGTTGCCTTTCCCGCCGCGTGAATTGAGCCTCACCTGAAAGGGGAGACACGGTTCTGAAGCGTAAAAGGCTCCCATGAAAGGAGAGCTGTCGCCGTAAGGCGACTGAGGGGTCTGGCAGGCTGAGCCTGCACCCACCTGCTGCCGCGCAACAGCACACGAAATCGACAGCCATAAATTGGAGCGGTCGATTTCTTCGGTTTTCCGGTCGGCAGGGCCGACAGCCACTTGCTGCCGGCAGGCTGAGCCTGCACCCACCTGCTGCCGCGCAACAGCACACGAAATCGACAGCCATAGATTGGAGCGGTCGATTTCTTCGGTTTTCCGGTCGGCAGGGCCGACAGCCACTTGCTACCGCCGGTTCTATCGACGAAATTGGGAACCATAGGTTCGAGTTCCCAATTCCTCCGGTTTTCCGGGACTTGCCCGGAAAACGATAGTCGGCACAGCCGCCGCCCGGCATTGCCTTTCCCGCTGCGTGAAATGAGCCTCGCCTGAAAGGGGAGGTGCCCGCAAGGCGGGCGGTGTGCCCTGGCCCCGAAGATGCGGACAAGCGAAAAGTGTGGGGTTGCCCTTCGCGCAACAGCACACGAAAATCCCGGCCGCCTCAGAACGAGACGACCGGGATTTCTTATGCCTTCAGGCGAAGATCGATTACACCTCGGGGATGTTCAGCTCGATCTCGTGGCCCAGCTCGGCGGACTTGCAGATGCCGTCGATGATGGCCTGGTTGTACAGGATCTGGCTGGTGGGCACGGGAGCGGGAGTGCCGTTCTTGACCGCATCCAGGAAGCCGCGGATCTTGATGTCGAATAGGCCGGGGCCCTTGTGGGGGATCAGCGGGATGGTGGTCTGCACGTGCGCGCCGGCCACGTCGTGATACAGGGTCATGGGGCTGGTGAAGGTGCCGTTCCAGCAGTCGGTGGAGGGAATGCGCAGCGCGCCCTCGGTGCCGAAGATGATGGTGTCACCGGGAGTGTCGACATGCATGGCCCAGGCAATACGGAAGTCCAGGATGATGTCGCCCTCGAGGCGCACGAACGCGGCGGCGAAGTCGTCTACGCTGAAGCGCTTGGCGTTCTCCTCGGCGGTGTGGAACTTATCGGGGGTGGCGTACTTCGGGTTGGTTCCGAAGTAGGCGGACTTGTAGCCGGAAACGGTCAGGGGCTTGGGATAGCCGATGGCGTTGAGCACCACGTCCAGCGAATAGCAGCCGATATCGCCCAGCGCGCCGATGCCGGCGGTCTCCTTCTCGATGAAGGTGCTGTTCGGGATGCCGCGACGGCGGCCGCCGCCGGTCTGGATGTAGTACACCTTGCCCAGCACGCCGGACTGCACGACCTTCTTGATCATCTGCATGTTCTCGTCGCCGCGGGGCTGGAAGCCGATGGAGAGCACCTTGCCGCTCTTCTTCTCGGCGCGCATGACCTCAATGGCCTCTTCGGTGGTCACGGTGAAGGGCTTCTCCAGCAGCACGTTCACGCCATGCTCCAGCGCGTAGATGGTGGGCACGGCATGAGCGGCGTTGTAGGTACACACGCTCACGGCGTCCAGCTGCTCGTTATCGATCATTTCCTTGTGGCTGGGATAGAAGTGAACGCCCTCCACGCCGAAGCGCTTCATGAACGCCTCCGCCTTGCCGGGGATCAGATCGGCAGCGGCAACCACTTCCACGTCGGGCATGTTCTTGTAGCTTTGAATATGAGCCTCGGCAATCCAGCCGGTACCGATAATACCGACCTTCAGCTTTTTGCCGGTAAACTCAACCTTGGTTCCGTCATCAGCCTGAGTAAACTGGCTCAGGACCGCATCTGCGTTGTTGGCCATGGTGATGATACCTCCTCATCTGTTTGCGAGCGCTTTGCTCACGCATATTATAGCATAACCCATGCGCTTTTGGAAAGTGCATTTTTTCATTTTTCCATCAGTTTTTTGCGCGTTTCCGATTTGGCAGGGGCGCGGCGCGTCTGAAGCGCGAAAAAGCGTCTTTGCGGGTGCGAAGTCATTCGACCGTCAGCGTGGGCAGGCTGAAGTCCACGTGGAAGGCGGGCTTCTTCTCCAGGTGATAGCTGCGCTTCTCGGACTTGCCGTTCGCGATAATCTCCACGTCGTACTCGCCGTAGAAGCCCTTGATCGCGACCGAGCCGTCGGCGGCGGAGACCGCCTCGCCCTGGGTGTGCCACACGTCGTTAAACAGGCTGCGGATCATCTTCAGCGCGGGCTTGGGGGTCAGGTCGAAGTGCATCAGGCCGCCGGCCAGGCGGTTTTCGCCGTTGTTAAAGTCGCCGGGCGTCGCGCCGTAGGCATAGCCGTCCACCAGGTTCCAGTAGATGATCGCCTCCATGTTGGGCACGCTGAACCAGACGGTGTACAGGTTCTTGAGCAGCTCGGCCTGCAGATCCTCGGCTTCCTTGCTGTGAGGATCATGGCAGGGGAAGGTGACCTCGGTCATCTGCATCGGGCAGTGGAACGCGTCCTGGAAGGTGTCAAACACGCGGAACATGTTCTCCAGGTTGCACTGGCGGGCGACGACCTCCTCTTCGTTCTGCGGGTTGGACCAGATATGGTACTGGAAGCCCACCGTGTCGATGCGCGCGCCCTTGAGCCGGGCGCGTTCAACCTGCATGAAGTAGGGGTTGCGGTTATAGCGGAAGGGCTCGCGGAAGGGCTCGCCGCCCTCGTTGCAGATCAGCTCGTTCTGCGGGAAGATGCGCTCGGCCATGCGGAAGCTGCGCTCCATGAACAGCGGGTCGAAGTACATCTTGGTGGTGGAGTGGCCCCAGTAGGACTCGTTGGTCACTTCCCAGCCGGGAATGCGGCGGGCGTAGCGGTCGGCGCACTGCTGGAAGCGCTGCTCCAGCAGGTGCCACTGCTGCCCGGCGGTGTACTTGTTCAGCCACTCGGGGCAGAAATGGTCGTAGTTCAGGCAGTGCGCCTTGGGGGTGATGCCGTTGGCCTCGCAGTACTCCAGGCACAGGTCGGGCGCGGGGCGGCGGTACACCTTGGGCGAATTCTTGTCATAGCGCGGCTTGCCTTCCTCGGGCTCCAGCGTGTCCCAGTAGAAGGGCAGCGTGGCGAAGTTGAAGTGATCCTTGAACACCTCGCGGTAGGCGGCGTTCTTCTCCCCGGTCTCGAACTCGTCCAGCATGAACAGGTTCGCGCCATAGTGGAAGTCGTGCGTCCGCTGATTATACCGGATGCGCACGCCGGGCACGGGCTTGCCCTCCTTATCCACCACGCGGAAATGCACGCGGCCCTTGCGGTTGGCCTCGATGCCCGCGGCGACGCGATCCTTCATCAGGTCGGCGTTGTCGACAAACGGCTTGAGCAGGTATTCCTCACGATTCATTGCATATCCCTCCTGTTGTCAGTGATTCACTCCGTTCAGTATAACTGATTCTGCGCACCCTGTCAATTCTAAAAAAACATCAAAAAGGTGTCCAAAAGTCGGCAGGGTCGGCAGTGCCGACAGCCACTTGCTAGCGCCGGCCAAGCGAATCTGTCGGCCATAAATCAGAGCCTCCAGATTCTTCGAATGCGGAAAACTCAAGGCTTCTACCCCACAAGAGTTACGGCGGTGTTCGGCTCTACTAGCTGCCGCGCACCCTCTCGACGACCATCGGCCGCCATAAATCAAAGCGGCCAAGGTCTGCGCCCCCGCTGGGGGAGGCTCCGCATTCGCTTCGCGCTCCCCCAGACCCCCACCGAAGTTTGCGCGCTGTCCGATCGACAGCCCCTGCTCCACACCTGCCGCCGCGCACCCTCTCGACGACCGTCGGCCGCCATAAATCGGGGCGGCCAAGGCCTGCGCCCCCGCTGGGGGAGGCTCCGCATTCGCTTCGCGCTCCCCCAGACCCCCACCGAAGTTTGCGCGCTGTCCGA
>CAKUFB010000066.1 GCA_934647145.1 uncultured Clostridia bacterium | reverse complement strand
ATATATGCCGCCCGCTTCTCTTTTTTCCCTGGCATAATGCCGCGCGCCGGTCATACACTGGTATCATTCGCGCGGAGGTGGACAGTATGCGGGCGTTATGGGCGTTGATCCTGTTGGTGGGCGTACTCTTTTTTCCGGGGGGACAGGCCGTCCCGCCCGAGTCCGCGCAGCGGATTGTGATTACCAGCGCGGACGAGCTTCGCGCGCTTTCCAGGCGGGTCTCGCTGGGCGACTCGCTGTTCGGCCGGACGGTCACGCTGGAAAGCGACCTGGAGAACGTGGGCTATTTTCTGCCGATCGGCAGCGCGCTTCACCCCTTCGAAGGCACGTTTGAGGGAAACGGCCATGTCATCTCCGGCCTGACGGTGGACGGCTACCTGCCCTGCAGCGGGCTGTTCGGCTGCGTCGGAAAGGCCGGCCTTGTGCGCGGCCTGAGCCTGAGCGATTCTCTGGTGACCGGCAGGCGCTATACCGGCGCGCTGGCCGGGTATTGCGCGGGCAGAATCGAAAACTGCCGCGTGCAGAGCAGCCGGGTGCGCAGCCTGGGCGAGGGCGACGGCGTCTTTGCGGGCGCGCTGACCGGGGCGCTGACCGGGCCCATCCGCGCCTGTGAGGCGGCGGAGAGCGCCGTGGAGGGCACGGGCGAACTGGGCGGGCTGATCGGCAGGCTGTATGCGGGCAGCGCCCGCCTGTGCCGCTTCGAGGGCAGGACGGACGGCCAGCCGATGCGCGCCGTCTTCAGCGCCCGC
This sequence comes from uncultured Clostridia bacterium, assembly GCA_934647145.1. Classification (GTDB taxonomy): domain Bacteria; phylum Bacillota; class Clostridia; order Christensenellales; family Aristaeellaceae; genus CAKUFI01. The sequence goes on along the minus strand of CAKUFB010000066.1, from coordinate 10,620 downwards.
GCACAGGACTCGCCCCGCGCGCTGCCCGAACAACGCGCGGACAGCCTGCGCGCGCCGCAGTATCTGGCGCTCCTTGCTGCGCCGAAGCAGCCTGCCGCGGAGAAAAGGCGGCGGTTGCCCTGAAAACCCGCCGCGACAAAATTCGAGAAAACCTGTTTTTTCCCCTTGACAAATTGCCCCAGTCGCGATATAATAGACAGCGTTGGTGACGTGACCTGTCGCCATCCTGGAGAAGTCGCCTAGCCTGGTCGAGGGCGCACGACTGGAAATCGTGTAGGCGTCAAAAACGTCTCGAGGGTTCGAATCCCTCCTTCTCCGCCATGAATACCGACATGAGTTGGTATAAAAAGACTCACCCAATGTGGTGGGTCTTTTGCTATACCTGCAAATACGCCGGTTTCGCGCTGGCCCGAAATGGAAAAGTAAAAGCGCCGAGCGTCTTCAATTCTCCCGATCTGTCCGCTTTCCCCTGGCCCGCAGGACGCACAGATGGAGTGTCGCCAGCAGACCGACGAGCCCCGCAAGGGTGACTCCCCTGAGAATGACCTGCTCCCGCTGCACGGCGGAGATGAAAAAGGCATTCTCCATTTGCGCGCGGACGGCTCTCGCCTGAAAAAAACGATACCATGCCTGTGGGGAGAATATCTGATCCGGCATCGCATCCGCCGGCAGATAAAGACGGGCGGCGCAGTACAGCAGCGCGCCTGCCATCGTCAAGGCTGCCAGCCAGGAGCGATAGTTTTTCACAAGAAAGGCTGCAGTGGCTCTGACAAGCGCGCCGGGCGGCGTAGAATAGATCGACTGCCTCATGCCGCTGAGCGTTTCCTGTCGGGCTGGTTTTTCCTGCCGCCAGACAAACAGGCAGGCAGCGACCAGCATCGCCGCGGCGAAAAAGCGAATCCGCTGCTGACCGCTGCGCGCCATAACGCCCAGGTTCAGCTTTTCCGTGCCCGCGGCGCTTTCCGGATGGGACAGCTGCTCAATGCCTCGGAGGATACCGACCGCCTCAGCGCCCGTCCGCTCATTCACCAGCGCGCTGAGGAATACTTCGGAATAGCTCCGCGTGCTGTCGGCGGGCAGCATGACGTCCATGGGAATGGGCGTATAAAGCGTTCCCCGCTTCTGCCGGTAGACCCCCGTGACGGTATACGCGCGTTCTCGTATGACCACGGTTTCGCCGAGGCACTGCATGGAAGGATCTATTTTCTGCGCCAGCGAATCGCTGAGCATCGCCTCACCCTGCGCCTCCGGATACCTGCCGGAGAGCAGGGAAATATCCATACAGACCCGGTCAAAGGCAAAGCACTCCAGGAGCGTCACATCAGAAAACGACCGATACCCGGAGCAAACCTCGCCGGCCCGGGTGACGGCATAGGCCGCGGCCGATACGCTCTCCTCCTCCTTCAGCCGCGTGACCGCCGAATCCAGCGCCTTTGTATCAGGCGACGACAGGCGGCAGGCATAACCGGATAAAAACGGGCTCAGCGCGGCATAAGAGAAGCTGAGCGCGGCCAGGGACGCCGCAATCAGAAGGACAAGAAATCGCTTCATAGCCGCTCTCCTATCGCGTGGTGACGTATACGGTATCGCCGTCGCCAAAGGCGCGATCCCAGTCAATCAGCACAGGCTCCCCGTTCAGCGACGCGGTCGTTTCAAACAGGACGTACTGATCGTCCGACAGGGCGTACTTTCCCCTGACCAGGCAGGCGTAATCCTCCGTCTGTCCCCAGGCTCCCGCCCGCTTTTGCGCCAGATAAATGCCCTCCTGGCACAGCGCCGCCTTGGGCACCAGCGTCGAGTAATAGCCTGTTTCCAGGTGAAACGTCAGCCCGTCCTCGGGCAGGTCGGGATGGAGCGGATCGGCAAGGGCCGCCCAGAGCGTATAACCGTTTTCCGAAGGCTCCATGTGGGAATACTTCCAGGCGTCTGAAGCCTGTCCGTCGCCTTCGACCACGGAAATGCTCGCTGCGTCCTTCAGAATCTGCGGAGAATCCGTGTACACAGCGCCCGCATAAACCTCCGCCGTCTGCGGAATGTATCTCAAAACGGGCGCAACGCCGCGATAATCGTCGCCCTCCTTCAGGTTGATCTCCGCAATCCACAGGTTTTCCGGCGCTGCGATGCGCCAGTTGTTCTGCTTCAGCCGGCTGAGCGACTCGTAGACCGACCGCGCCGCCTCGCACCTGGCCCTTACCTCGGAAAGCGGCACTCCGTTGTATATTTCATCCTGCTCCAGCAGCCTGCGTTCCGCGTCCAGCGCCTGAAGCGCCTCGCGCGAATCCGCCGCGCCGCCTTCGGTACTCAGCCTTTTCTGCTTCTCGGCAAGCTCCCGCAGCTGCTGATCGCAGCCGCTTTTCCAGACGGCCTGGGCGGCCGCCGCGCTGTCGTATTCAGATTTCGCCTGTGCAAGCGCGCTTTGACCCCAGTGCGCGTCAAATTCAATCAGCGTTTCCCCCTGACGCACCGCCTGGTTTTGCCTGACCTGGATTCGACTGCCGGACAGCGGGCTTGCCAGCGGATATTTGCACGGAATGATCTCCTTCACCGTTTCCGAATACAGTATGGGCGTGCTTGCCGGAATGTCCACCGTCAGGTATCCGCCCGAAAGTCTGACCGCCGTCACCTGCGGAAGCGTCGCCAGATATAGCGTTCTGGAAAAGAAGGTCAGCGCCAGCATGATCGCCAGGAACAGCAGCAGGCGACGCACGGCGGATTTCTTTTTTGTATTCATATCGTTGTCTCCTTTACTGCCGCACGCCTTCTATGCCGGCCAGCAGCGAATCTCTGAAGATCCGGAAAAGGAAGCAGATGGGGAGCATGTAAATCACCGCGCCGGCAAACGCCAGAGAAAGGCTGCCTGACTGCTGACTGAGCGCCAGAGAAAGCGGGTAGCGCCAGGTATCCTTCAGAAAGATCAGCGGCTGCTCCACCATGTTCCAGACCTCCGCAAAGGTGATGAGCGAAAGCGCCAGCAGCGCGTGAGACACATTGGGGGCGATGATGTAGAAGAGCATTTTAATTGGCGAGGCCGTCTCCAGCAGGGCGGCGTCCACAATTTCCTGCGGAACGCTCTTCATAAACTGGCAGACGAGAAACACGCCCAGGGGAGAAAAGACCCCCGGCAGAATCAGCGCCCAGTTGGAATTATACAATCCCATCTGGCGTATCTGGATGTAGTTGGGCAGCATCGTGACCTGAAAGGGCAGCAGCATGACAAATACATAGACATGGCGCAGCAGGCGGCAGCCCGGCAGGCATTCCCGCCACAGCGCAAAGCCGACGATCAGGGATACGGCGCATTGTCCCGTCACCGTGACCACGCACAGCAGCGCCGAATTCCAGAAGGCGCTCAGATACGCGGTATTTGCAAACAGCAGCCGGTAATAGCCCTCCAGCGTAAACGGCCCGGGAATGAGCCGAAAAAAGGGCGCGGCCTGTTCATAGATCCTCACCAGTTCCCCTTCGGTCATCAGGGAGCCGCACAGGATCAAAAGAACCGGCAGGAAGAACACCCCCGCGCACAGCAAAAGCCCCGCCCACGCAGCCGCCCGCCCAATTCTACGCCCCATTTTCCCGCCCCTTTCGCGTGCAGATTCCAACGAGAATCGCGGCCAGCATCAGCGGAGCCATCAGTAAAAGCGCGGCGGAGGCGATTCGCTGATAGTTGAGCTTGTAGAAGTGATTATTCATGTAGTGCTGCAAAAAGTAGACGCTATCCTGCGGGTACTCGCCGTAGAGCAGATAGGTCTCCCGATAAATCCTCAGTCCCTGCGCGCCCGCCAGTATGACCCCAAACAGCAGCGTCGGCCTGAGCCAGGGAAACACGATGTACTCAAACCGCTGCACGGCGTTCGCCCCGTCCAGCGCGGCCGCCTCCTGAATGTCCTTCGGCACGCTGCGCAGGGCCGCCAGATCCAGTATGATCTGAAAGCCGGCGTTCTTCCATAAGAAAATGAAATACACCGACAGGAGCGCGAGCGCGCCGCGATCCAGCCCGATACGCTGAAGGAAATCGGCGACCGGACTGACCTTTGAGGTAAAATACAGCCGGATAATGACGACAACCGCCGCGCTGGGCAGCAGCATCGGCAGGATAAACGCCGAATGCAGGAAGGAACTCTGGCTTTTGACGACGTGGTACAGCGGCAGCGAGAGCAGAAACGACGCCACAATCACGAGCGGAATACCTCCCAGCAGGAAGAAAACCGTATTGCGGGCGGCCAGCTGAAAATACGGATTCCGGATGGTCTCCAGGAAATTGGCGAGCCCCACAAACCGATGATCCATCGCGCTTTTCGTCACCGCGTAGTAGACCACGCGCCCGAACGGCAGGACATAAAAGAGAAAAAAGCCCAGCAGAAAGGGAAGGGCGAGCAGGGCTGTCCGGCGCGCAAATCGTCTCATTGTTACCCCCCACAACGTTTGCGAATGACCGCCGTCTGAGTGCGGCGGCCATTCGCCCAATACTGTTTTTATTCGAAAAGCATCATGCTCACGCGCTGCCCAATCTCCCGCAGCGCGTCGTCAAGGGAAATCTCGTGCGTAAAATACCGGGTCAGGCATTCGTTTACCGTGTGGCGAATGGGAATCATCTCGTCGCGCAGGGACGCCATGGACAGTACCTCCTGATAGAAGTCAAACTGTTCCTTCGTCATCGCGTCCGGATAATGCTCCGCATACCAGGAATAATCGGAGAAGATCAGCGGATCGGGCAGATACTCTCCCGTCTGCGCCTCCGGGGACAGGAAGGTGAGGAGGAACTCCAGCGCCAGATCCTGCTGTTTGCTGTTTCTGCTGATGCCGATCAGCGCGGCTTCCGCGTCTACCACGCGCTTTTCGGCGATCATCGGCGGATACAGCAGCACGAGCTGAGCATCCGAGCCAAAGAATGCTGGGCTGAAATCCGCTTCGCTCAGGAGATTCTTCTTATTCAGAGAAGCGTCCGAGACAAGCCCCTCCTCCAGGCAGGTATTCCAGACCTCGCACATGGTTCTGAACTCGTCCGTATCAAAATCCGCGGTGCGCGCGAACACGTCCACATACGTATTGATGTAGTTGATCACGCTGGGCGTAGTATAGTAGTCGCCTCCGTGGTCATCCATGATGGAAATGTCCTTTTCCCCGCACTGCCTTGCCAGCGTCAGGAAGTCATCCCATGTCCAGTTATCTCCCGGCAGCTCCAGCTTCAGCTGCTCCAGCAGATTCGCGTCCGCCTCCCACAGGTCACAGCCTACATAGCCGATGGGAAGCATGGACAGCCGATCCCGCTCGCCCGTCAGAGTGAAATACCAGTCGCTGTAGATTCCGGATTCCCGCTTTTCCTGAATCTGCGGCAGGTCATTTAGATCCAGCAGCACGTCCGCCTTGACAAAGTTTGCATAATGGAAATTGGTCAGCAGCAGCAGGTCGATCGGCTCCCCGCTCATCAGCGCCAGAATCATATCGTCAATGGAGCTGTAAAAGCGGAAAACAACCTGCGTGCCGTATTTTTCCTGAAGAAGCGAAACGGTCTTTGCGATACCTGGAGCGTCCTGAAGATGCTCCGCGCTATATCCGGCGACGACCAGCGTGGAGGTCTGCAGATCGTTCAGAGGCAGCCTGCTGACCCCGCCGTTTTCGTCAGGGTATCTGTACAGCACGCCGCCCGCGATGCAGAAGGCCTTCGAATCGTTCGAAAGCGGAAGCCGCGTCGTCTGGCTGGTCTCCTCGCTCCAGGTAATCTTATAGACGTCGGTCTGAGCGGTCACATAGCAGACGTCTTCGGAAATATTCAGGTGCATTTTCCCACCATAGGGAGGGTTTTCCGCCGCAATGGTGAGCTCATCGTCCCGCAGATCGAGCAGAACAAGCCCGGTCTTCACGTATTCCAGTATATCGCAGGAGACCATCAGATAGTCGCCGTCGGCCGCCACCGCCATGGGATTGAGCACCTGATCATATTCCTTCACCTTCCCCGTCTGGGTGTTCAGCACGGCCAGATGCGTCCGGCGCTGCTGCTTTTCCTCATAGACATAGCCAAGATACGGCCCCGTCACGGCATAGTCGTACAGCAGGCCGTCAATTTCAAGCGGATACTCCGCCGCCTTTTCGCCGGAAAGGTCATAGGCGAAAATCCTCGAGCGCTCCTTCTCCGAGTTGACGTAAATCCTGTCCCCGCTATAAAGCGCCTTGTGGATTTCGCCGCAGGAAATGATCGGCTGAAAATCGCCCTGTTCGTTCCGGGCGTCAATTCCATCGTTTCGCACATACAGAATCTCTTCCCCCGCGGCAAGGAGCGCCTTGACGCCGTCGTCCGCAGGCTTGCTTCCGCCCTCCGCCATCGCCGCGGAGCACAGGAAAATACAGGCAATGAGTACGGCAAACAATCTCTTCACAGTTCCTTATCCCCCTCGTGAATCAAATTTCCCGCATGCAATACCAAGCTTAAATAAGTTAACACAACCAGATTGTAACATGGTGTTGTGTATTTGTCAATATACTATGAACGAGTTGATGTCAAAAAAAAAAAAAAACGAGGATTTAAACGGATTCGTTATCTCCGTTTTCCATTTCCCGCAAGTTCATCCGGGATACACAGGGTTTCTGTCGAAAAAAAACCGGAGAGGGCCGCAGAAAGGCAAAACCGCCCCCGAAGTCGTGCTTCGAGGGCGGTTGTATTGCATTACAGCCAGTCGTCGTGCGTCCGCTTGTACGCTTCCACCAGCGCGTCGGCCTCGGCAAGCAGCGCTTCGGCTTCCTCCTTCGAATAGACCGTCGCGCCGCTGGCGAAGGCGTGACCGCCGCCGTGATAGCGCTCTGCCAGGCCGTTGATCTCCACGAACCGGGAGCGCAGCCTGACCCGGATGGAGCCGTCCGGCGCGTCGATGAACGCCAGCGCGCACAGGCAGCCCCGGATGGAGTCCAGATAGCCGATGGCGGCGCTGGCCTCCTCAAAGGACAGCTCGAAGCGCTCCTGCATGTCCCGGTCGACGGACAGGCTGACCACGCCGTGCGCGGAGATCTTCATCTGCTCGTAGGCATGGGCCTGGAACCGGTAGGACTCGTATGCGCGCAGGTACAGCCGGTCGTACAGCCGCTCGGCGTCCACGCCCGCGTCCAGCATCGCGCCGGCCAGGCGCATCGTCTCGCCGTTCACGCCGGCGTAGCGGAAGCGGCCCGAGTCGGTCACCATGCCCAGGTACACGCAGGTCGCCGCCTGCCGGTCGAGCTTCAGCTCCTCCGGAAAGGCGGTCTGCAGGGCCGCGATCATCTCGCAGGCCGAGGAGCGCTCCTCCTCCACCCACGAGGTCGCCGCGTAAGGGTCGCGGTCGGGATGGTGGTCGATCTTGACCAGCTCGCGGCAGCGCGTCCAGTTGGGGTTGGAGATCCGGTCGGACGAGCCGGTGTCCACGACGATCCCCAGCGCGTCCGCATACTCGCCCTCGGAAGGCTCCGGGTCGTCCTCGCCCAGAAAGCGCAGATCGTCCGGACAGTCGCCGCCCGGCAGGATCACCCGCTTGTCCGGGTAGCTCAGCTCCAGGATGCGCTTTAGCCCCTTGCTCGCGCCCACGCAGTCGCCGTCCGGGCGCAGGTGGCGAAAGAGAATCAGGCGGTCGTACTGCCGAATCCTGTCCAGCACCGCCCGCATGGCCTCAAGGTTCACGCTTCTCCCTCCTTCGCCAGCTCGTCCAGCGCCTGGAGCAGGCGCATCGCCGCCGCCTTATCGGGCAGGGTCGCGCCGCTGGCCTTCTGGTGCCCGCCGCCCCCGAACGCCACGGCGACCGGGTTGATATTGGCGCCGTCCGAGCGCAGCTCGCAGGCTACGCCCTCGTCGCACTCGGTGAAGTTGACCCAGATGCGCACGCCGCGGATGTCCGCCATGACGTTCACCAGCCCGCGCGACACGCTGAACACATCCGCGCCCATCTCGCGCAGCTGCTCGCGGTCGGTATAGACATAGGCCACGCCGTGCGCGGTGGTCTGTATGCGCAGGGCGAACCCGGCGCGCAGCTTCACCTGCTCCATATCGACCGCGTAGAGGCTGCGGTACAGCGCGTTCGTGTCGATCGGCTGCTCCATCAGCCAGGCGGCCAGGCGGAAGGTGCGCGCGGAAGTCGCGTCGTAGCGGAAGCGCCCCGAATCGGTCACCATGCCGGTATAAAGCGACTGCGCGGCGAGCGGATTGAGCCGCCAGCCGCACTCCCGCGCCAGCGCCGCGACCAGGCCGCAGCAACTCTCAAAGCTGCTGTCCACCGCCTCGACCTGCGCGATTTTCTCACAGAACAGGTGGTGATCGATGCGCGCGGTCGCCTCGGCCAGGCGATACCTGTCGTCGCTGATCAGCGAGGCGGCCGAGGTGTCCAGCACGATCGCCAGTGCCCCGGCGTACGCCTCGTCCGTCACCTCGTCCATCGCGCTGTCCGCCATGAACGCGTACCGCCCCGCCCCGTCGCCCACCATGTACACCCTTTTCCCCGGACAGTTTTCCAGGATCAGGTGCTTGAGCCCGATCTGGCTGCCCAGCGCGTCGCCGTCCGGGTTCCTGTGGCGGTGCAGCACGATGGTCTCGTGCGCCTCGATCAGCCGCCGGATTTCCTCAAACATATCGCATTCTCCGCCCTTCAACGTTTCTTCGCGCCCGGCCTGCGCGCCATATAGGTCATCAGCAGCCGCTCAAGCATCCAGTCGTACAGCAGCATCGCCGCGTTGCCCATCACAAGCATCACGACGGTCAGGAACCAGCCGTTTTCGATCATTTCCCGCATCAGCTCCTCGCCGCCCAGCACCAGGAACAGCACGCCGTACATCGCGCACACCGCCGCGTTGAACAGCACGAGCTTCAGCGCCGTCCGCGCCGCCCGCGATTTGACAAACTCCATGTGCCGGAACTTGACGATGGGATAATACCCCAGGAACAGAAACACCAGCGCCGCGTCCTTCTCGCCGCACAGTATCAGCGACAAAAGCGCAATCGCCGCGTAGGCCAGCCAGGCCATCCTCTCCCCCTGCTCCACCAGCACCGGCAGCAGCACCACGCTGGCCAGCATGGGCGCGCAGTAGGCCGCGAAGGGCAGACTGCCCATCAGCATGAACACCAGCGCCAGCGCGCAGCACACCCCGCAAAACGCGATAATCCGCGCCGGGGTTCTCTTTTCATTCGCCATATGAAACCTCCTGAGAACGTTCTGCAGAGCCGACTGCCGCCTCAATCCTTACCAGTATAACACAGATTGCGCGCAAAGGGAACAGGCAAAACGCCCCGCTCGCACAAATAACCCGCTTTCGCGGTTGACAGCGGGCGGCGACGGCGGTATCATGAAGGTATATTTCTTCTAAAGGGGAACTGACCATGACCGACACGATAGAGCTGACGCTTGCGCAGTGGGAGGCGCTCGACCCGGCCTGCGCGCTGCTGATCGACATACGCGACGAAACCGACACGGCCTACGGCGCGATCCCCGGCGCGCGGCTGATTCCCGAGGAAAAACTGGAGGAAAGCCTGCCCGCGCTGGCCGGCACGGGAAAGAAGCTGGTATTGTACTGCGCGCGCGGCGAGATCAGCCTGGAGGCGGCACGGCGCCTGCGCGAGGCGGGGCTCGACGCCTGCAGCCTGGAGTACGGCTACAGGGGGTATCTGGCCGCGCAGATGAAGCGCGAGCGCGACGCGGACAAGCGCGAAAGGATCGAGATCGGCCTGAGGCGCACCTATCACGAGCGCCTGTTCTCGAAGTTCGCCAGGGCGGTCAAGACCTACGAGCTGATCGGGGAGGGCGACCGCATCGCCGTGTGCATTTCGGGCGGCAAGGACTCGATGCTCATGGCCAAGCTGTTTCAGGAGCTGCAGCGGCATCACAAGTGCCGCTTTGACCTGACCTTTCTGGTGATGGATCCAGGCTACAACGAGCTCAACCGCCAGCTGATCGAGCACAACGCGCGCCTTCTGGGCATCCCGGCGACGATCTTCGAGAGCGACATCTTCGACATTGTATATAAGGAAGAGAAGAACCCCTGCTACCTGTGCGCCCGCATGCGCCGGGGCTCCCTGTACAGCAAGGCGCGCGAGCTGGGCTGCAACAAGATCGCCCTGGGGCACCACTACGACGACGTGATCGAGACCATCCTCATGGGCATGCTCTACGGCGGTCAGGTGCAGAGCATGATGCCCAAGCTGCACAGTACCAACTTCCCCGGCATGGAGCTGATTCGCCCGATGTACCTGATCCGCGAGGACGACATCAAGGCCTGGCGCGACGTGAACGATCTGCACTTCATCCAGTGCGCCTGCCACTTCACCGACACCTGCTCCACCTGCGACCCGAACAGCCGCACCGTGTCCAAGCGCATGGAGATCAAGCAGCTCATCGCGACCCTCAAAAAGACCAATCCCGCCGTCGAGGCCAACATCTTCAAGAGCATGGAGAATGTCAGCCTGGACACTGTCATCCGCTACAAGCACAAAGGACAGGTTCACTCCTTCCTGGACGAATACTCCAAATGAGCGGCGCCTGCTGCCGGCAGGCTGAGCCTGCACCCACTTGCTGCTGCCGGTCGGCAGGGCCGACGGCCACTTGCTGCCGCCGAACAGAACACGAACCCAGCCGCCATATATCAGAGCGGCTGGGTTCTTCGAATCTGCGGGCT
>CAKUFB010000065.1 GCA_934647145.1 uncultured Clostridia bacterium | reverse complement strand
GTTTCGCTCTTCAGAATCTGACTGTTATCTGTCATTCTTCTCTATATCGTTTTCAAGGATCGCTCCCGTCTCGCAAATAGCTCGCTCGCGCTCGCCCCTCGCTCGACGGCTTGATTAGTATACCAAAGAATCCACGCTTTGTCAAACCTTTTTCTCACAAAATTCCTACCTATTATAAACATCTTCAAATTGCTTTTTCAAGCGCAGTTTTCTTCCCGAACATTCGGATTTTTATCAGAACATTGTTTCGAAAATAGCCTCGTTTTTCGGCGCATATACTGCTGAGAATTCTTCCGGAAGGAGTGGTCATTTTGCAAAGCTTCTCGGGTATTTTCAATTCGCGGCGTCCCGGGGTCTTTTTGGACGCGCCCTGTCTGCAGCTCGGGCGGCATTTTCTGAGCGGCCGGGGGATGGTTCGGAGCGGATCGGTGGCGGCGCTGGCCGTGGGACACATTCGAAACGCGGCGGCGCTTCGGCGGGATCTGGGGCCCTCGACGGCTGCGACCTTCAGCGAGCTGCTGCTTCAGGCATACAGGGCCTGGGGCGAGGACTGCGTGCGGCGCGTCGAAGGCCCGTGCGCGCTGATCGTCATCGACCAGGAAAACGACCGCCTGCTGCTCTCGCGCGACCGCATGGGCGAAAATCCCTTCTATTATAGTATACACGGCGGTGAAGTGCTTTTCGCCTCGCACCCGGCGCCGCTTCTGCGCCTGGGCGCAGCGCCCGAGGTGGATACGTCCGGCCTGTGTGAAATTTTCGGGCTGGGGCCGGCGCGCACGCCCGGCAAAACGCCTTATCGCGACCTGCACGCGCTCGAGCCGGGGTACGCGCTGACCGCGCAGGACGGCAGGGTGAAAAAGCACGCGTATTTTGAGCTGACGGCACGCGAACACACCGATTCGCTCCCGGACACGATCGAAACGGTGCGCGCACTGGTGACGCAGGCCGTGGCGGACGTCGCGCCGCTCAAGCCGGCCGCGATGCTTTCGGGCGGACTGGATTCCTGCGCCCTGACCGCGCTTCTGGCCAGGCAAACCGATCGGCCCGTGGCCACCTATTCAGTCGATTACGAGGACAACGAGCAGTTTTTCAGGGGCGGCAGCTATCAGCCCGAGCAGGACGCGCCCTACGTCGAGCTGGCTGCGCAGGCGTTTGGCGCCCGGCACGAGCGGATTGTGCTGCCCGTCGAGGCTCTTGCCCAGTCGCTCGACGCGGCGATGGCGGCGCGCGGCTTCCCAGGCATGGCGGACATCGACAGCTCGCTGTACCTGTTCGCCGGTCAGATCGCCAAAGGTCACCGGTATGCGCTCTCGGGCGAATGCTCCGATGAGGTGTTCGGCGGCTATCCGTGGTTCCATCGGGAGGCGCTCATTCACGCAGACTGCTTCCCGTGGAGCGGTTCGCTCCCGCTCCGGCAGCGGATTTTGCGGCCTGAAATCGCCCAAAAGCTGCATGTCGAGGAATACGTGCGCGATACCTATGCCCTCGAGCTTGCCCAGGCTCCGCGCCTGAGCGGCGAGTGCCCGCTGGACGAACGCCTGCGTACGCTTCAGGCGCTCTGCTTCCGCTACTTCATGGCGAATTTGCAGGAACGCGCCGCCTGCATGTGCAATTCCTTCGACCTGCAGGTGCTCACGCCCTTCTGCGACGAGCGGCTGATGCAGTACCTGTTCAACGTGCCCTGGTCGATGAAGAACACCGGCGGCATGGAAAAGGGACTGCTGCGCGCGGCGATGGAGGGAATTCTGCCCGACAAGCTGCGCCTGCGCCGCAAGAGTCCTTATCCCAAAACCTACCATCCCCGCTACACGCAGGCGGTTCGCGGCCGCATGCACGCCCTGCTCGACGATTCGCAGGCGCCGCTTTGGCAGCTTGCCGATCCGGAAACCGTCCGCAGCCTGACCGACGGGTCGCTCTCGCCGCAGGAAACGCCCTGGTTCGGCCAGCTCATGGCCGGGCCGCAGATGCTCGCCTACCTGCTGCAGATTGATTCCTGGCTGCGCAGGTACCGCGTGACAATCCTTGAATAGACATTGTTCGGGAGGCGCTTTCCCGCAGGCGCCTCCGTTTTTTTGAGGTGCTGCGCTTACGCTTTTGCAGGTTTTTCGGTGCAAAAATTCATATTTAACAGAAATGGCTATGGACAAGCCGCAGGCATGGTGGTATGATTGTATACAGTAATACCGCGTGTTGAATCCGCTCTTCCCAATCGAAAGGAGCTTACGTTATGCTGGAGCTGTCGCCGAAAACCAATCTTCTCGAAGAAAACGACTATCGTTATTCGCTGCAGGACGTCAAGGATCCCATTCTCTACCGCGACGTATACAACTATGACGAGGTGCCCAAGGTCGCCTTCAACCACCGCCGCGTGCCCATGTCGATGCCGGAGGACATCTGGATCACCGACACCACCTTCCGCGACGGCCAGCAGTCGATGAATCCCTACACGCCCGATCAGATCGTGGAGCTGTTCAAGCTGATGAGCAGGCTGGGCGGGCCCTACGGCCGCATCCGGCAGACCGAGTTCTTCATCTACAGCAAGCGCGACCGCGAGGCCATCGAGCGCTGCATGGCGCTGGGCCTGCGCTTCCCGGAGATCACGACCTGGATTCGCGCCAGCCGGGAGGACTTCCACGCGGTCAAGGAGCTGGGCATCCGCGAAACGGGCATACTGGTCTCCTGCAGCGACTACCACATTTTCAAGAAGCTGAAGATGACCCGCCGTCAGGCCATGGAGCATTACCTGGCCGTGGTCAAGGACGCGTTCGAGGCGGGCGTCATGCCCCGGTGCCACCTGGAGGACATCACCCGCGCCGACTTTTACGGCTTCGTGGTGCCGTTCGTCAACGAGCTGATGAAGCTGTCCCAGGAGGCGGACATCCCGGTGCGCATCCGCGCCTGCGACACGATGGGCTACGGCGTGCCCTACACAGAGGTCGCCCTGCCCCGCAGCGTGCCCGGCATCATCTACGGCCTGCAGCACTATTCCGACGTGCAGAGCGAATACCTGGAGTGGCACGGCCACAACGACTTTTACAAGGCGGTCGCCAACGCCGCCACCGCCTGGCTCTACGGCGCGAGCGGCGTGAACTGCTCGCTGCTGGGCATCGGCGAGCGCACAGGCAACGTGCCGCTGGAGGCTATGGTGTTCGAGTACGCCTCCCTGCGCGGCTCGCTCGACGGCATGGATCCCACCGTCATCACCCAGATCGCCGATTACTTTGAGCGCGAAATCGGCTACTCCATCCCGCCGATGACCCCGTTCGTGGGGCGCAACTTCAACGTCACCCGCGCTGGCATCCACGCCGACGGCCTGCTCAAGGACGAGGAAATCTACAACATCTTCAACACCGAGAAGCTGCTCGACCGACCGGCCACCGTCGCGGTCAGCAAGACCTCCGGCCTGGCCGGCATCGCCTACTGGATCAACCAGAACTATCGCCTCAAGGGCGAGCGCCAGCTGGGCAAGCGCGACAAGCTCGTTGAGTCGATGAAGGAGTGGGTCGACGCGCAGTACGAGGGCGGCCGAACCACCTCCCTGTCCACCGAGGAGCTGGAGGAAAAAATCGAGGCGCTCTCCGGCGGCGTGCTCAAGGCGCACAGGTAAAAAAACAGACGCAGTACGATACACGATCACAGGAGGCATACCGATGGGAGAGCACAGAACCATATCCATCGCCGATCAGATTTTTGAGCTGCTGGAGCGCGACATCCTCTCGGGCAAGTACCCCAGGGGCGAGGTGCTCAGCGAGCTGCGCCTGTCCGAGGAGCTGGGCGTGAGCCGCACGCCGGTTCGCGAGGCCATTCGCCGCCTGGAGCAGGAGAACATCCTGGAGGACACCGGCCGCGGCGCGGTCGTCGTGGGCATCTCCAAGGAGGACATGCAGGACATGTATGAAATCCGCCATCGCATTGAGGACATGGCGGCCGCCCGCGCGGCGAAGAACATCACCGAAGAGCAGCTGCGCGAAATGAAGGAGATACTCGACCTGCAGCGCTTCTATATCGAGCGGCAGGAGGCCGACAACATCGACGCGAACTCCGACAAGATCAAGAACCTCGACTCGAGGTTTCACGAGATCCTGTACAAGAGCTGCGGCAGCAAGGCGCTCTCCGACACCCTCTGCTCGCTGCACAAGAAGATGACCAAGTCCCGCAAGGCCACCGTCCGCAAGCACAGCCGCGCGGTACAGGCGCTTCAGGAGCACCTGGCCATCTACGAGGCGCTGGCCGCCCATGACAGCGAGCGCAGCGCGCAGGCCGTGCTTGAGCACGTCGCCAACGCCCGCGCCAGTCTGGACAAGACCGACCTGAAATAACCGGGCAGGGAACGCCGGGGAGGCCGCCTTTCTGAGAAAGGCGCCTCCCCAGACCCCTCCCGGAAAGCACTATGATCCGCAGAACATATCAAATAAAAAACGTGTTTCCCCGAATGGAACGCCGGCCGGGCAGGGCCCGGTTCCACTTGCTGCTGCCGGTTCAGGCGACGAAACCGACCGCCATAAATCGGAGCGGTCGATTTCTTCCCCTGCCAGAGCGCGCCGCGCCTGTCAGGTTTGGCGGGCATTGCCCGCTGCGTTCTGCGGCCGCACCATCAGCACACCATTCCGCCCGCCTTTTGGGGCAGGCAAAGCACATCGTTCTTCACTGTTTTTCACTATAGAAAGGAACGGATGAATATGGGCATGAATCTTGCGCAAAAGATTATCGCGAGCCACCTGGTGGGCGGCAGCATGGTTCCCGGCGAGGAAGCCGCGCTGCGCATCGACCAGACGCTGACTCAGGACGCGACCGGCACCATGGCCTACCTCGAGTTCGAGTCCATGGGCATCCCGCGCGTGAAAACGAAAAAATCCGTGGCCTATATCGACCACAACACGCTGCAGTCCGGCTTCGAGAACGCCGACGACCACCGCTACATCCAGTCGGTCGCCAAAAAGCACGGCGTCTGGTTCTCCCGCCCGGGCAACGGCATCTGCCACCAGGTACACCTGGAGCGCTTCGGCGTGCCCGGCATGACGCTGATCGGCTCGGACAGCCACACGCCCACCGCGGGCGGCCTGGGCATGCTGGCCTTCGGCGCCGGCGGCATGGACGTGGCGGTGGCCATGGGCGGCGGCGCGTACTACATCACCATGCCCAGGGTCATCAGGGTAGAGGTCACCGGCCGCCTTCGTCCGTTCGTCACCGCCAAGGACGTGAGCCTCGAGCTGCTGCGCATTCTGTCGGTCAAGGGCGGCGTGGGCCACGTAATCGAGTGGGGCGGCGAAGGCATTGCGTCGCTGTCCGTGCCCGAGCGCGCCACCATCACCAACATGGGCACCGAGCTGGGCGCGACCAGCTCCATCTTTCCCTCCGACGAGGTGACGCATGCCTTCCTGCGCGCGCAGATGCGCGAGGCGGACTACACGCCCCTTACCCCCGATCCGGACGCGGAGTACGACCGCGTGATTCACATCGACCTGTCCGCGCTCGAGCCGCTGATCGCCTGCCCGCACATGCCCGACAAGGTGGTGCCGGTCAGCAGCCTGAAGGGCACGAAGGTCGACCAGGTGTGCATCGGCTCCTGCACCAACTCCTCGCTCTTCGACATGCTCAAGGCGGCCGCGCTGCTCAAGGGACGCACCATCGCCCCCTCGGTCAGCATGTCGGTGTCGCCCGGCTCCCGCCAGGTGCTGACCATGCTCTCGGGCAGCGAGGCGCTGACCGACATCCTCGCCTCGGGCGCGCGATTGCTCGAGTGCGCCTGCGGCCCCTGCATCGGCATGGGCTTCTCGCCCAATTCGGGCGGCGTGAGCCTGCGCACCTTCAACCGCAACTTTGAGGGACGCAGCGGCACCGCCGACGCGAAGGTCTACCTGGTCTCGCCCGAGACCGCCGTGGCCTCCGCGCTGACCGGCGAGATCACCGACCCGCGCACGCTGGGTCCGGACGAGATCAGGGTTACCCTGCCCGACTGCTTCAAGGTGGACGACAGCGCCGTCCTCGCCCCCGCCTCTCCCGAGGAAGCGGACTCCGTCGAGGTGCTGCGCGGCCCGAACATCAAGGAATTCCCGCAGGGCAGGCCGGTCGGCGACCGCATCGACGCCTGCCTGACCCTGAAGGTGGGCGACAACATCACCACCGACCACATCATGCCCGCCGGCTCCAAGATCCTGCCCTACCGCTCCAACATCCCGAAGCTGTCCGAGTTCTGCTTCGCCGTGTGCGACAGGGAATTCCCGCAGCGCGCCCGGACGGCCGGACAGACCATCATCGTGGGCGGCTCGAACTACGGCCAGGGCTCCTCCCGCGAGCACGCGGCGCTGGTGCCCCTGTATCTGGGCGTGCGCGCGGTCGTGGCCAAGAGCTTCGCACGCATCCACATCGCCAACCTGATCAACGCCGGCATCCTGCCGCTGACCTTCAAAAATCCCGCCGACTACGACCGCCTGACCCAGGGCGAAAGCCTGTCCATCACCGGCATTTTCGAGGGCATGGACAGGGGCGAAATGACCCTGCACGCGTCCTGCGGTGAAATCCCGCTCGTCTGTGCCTTTACCGACCGCCAGAAGGCCATTCTCAAGGCCGGCGGCCTGCTCAGCTACACGAAGGAGGCCCTGAACTGATGGACTACACGCATCTGATCGAGGAAGCGACCGCACACTATAAATCCCTGCTCGAGGAGCAGCTGCGCCGCCAGACCCGCATGGAAACCGCCTCCCCCGCCAAGGACTTCGCGAAGGCGGAGCGCATCGTCGTGGGCCTGGTGCCCGGCGACGGCATCGGCCCGATCATCATGGAGCAGGCCGAGCGCGTGCTTCGCAAACTGCTGGCGGACGACCTCGCCTCCGGCCGGGTCGAGCTGCGCGCCATCTCCGGCCTGACCATCGAAAACCGGCTGGCTCTGGGCCGCGCCCTGCCCGAGGACACGCTCTCCGCCATGAAGCAGTGCGACGTGCTGCTCAAGGGCCCGACCACCACCCCCAAGGGCGGCACGCTGGAGAGCGCCAACGTCGCGCTGCGCCGCGAGCTGGATCTGTACGCCAACGTGCGGCCGGTGTGCGTGCCCGCCGAGGGCATCGACTGGACGTTTTTCCGCGAGAACACCGAGGGCGAGTACGCCCTGGGCAGCCGCGGCGTCGAGCTGCCCGGCAAGCTGACCATGGACTTCAAGGTCACCACCGACGCCGGCACCCGCCGCATCGCCCGCGCCGCCTTCGACTATGCCAGAAACAACGGCAAGACGCGCGTCGCCATCGTCACCAAGGCCAATATCATGAAGAAGACCGACGGCATGTTCTCCCGCATCTGCCACGAGGTGGCCGCAGAGTATCCGGGCGTCGAGGCCGATGACTGGTACATCGACATCATGACCGCCAACCTGGTCAACACGGACATCCGCAGCCGCTTTCAGGTCTTCCTGCTGCCCAACCTCTACGGCGACATCATCACCGACGAGGCCGCGCAGATTCAGGGCGGCGTAGGCACCGCGGGCAGCGCCAACATCGGCTCTTCCTACGCCATGTTCGAGGCCATCCACGGCTCCGCGCCCCGCATGATCGAGGACGGCGAGGGCGACTACGCCAACCCCGCCAGCATCCTCAAGGCCGCCGAAATGCTGCTTCGACACATCGCCCTCGTCGATCAGGCCAACCGCCTTGCCGCCGCGCTGACCGCCTGCGAGGCCGAAAAGCGCGTCGTCGTGACCGGCCACAAGGACGGCGCGACCTGCGCCCGGTTCGGCGACTACGTGCTCGAGAAGCTGTAGCAAAAACCTTTGATAATCCGCCCGGATCGGCGCGTTCCGGGCGGGTTTTTCTATTGACCGCCCTCCCCGACGCGTGTTACAATAGTCGTGCAAGGGAGGCGAGGGACTTGGCAAACGCGCAGAGCCACGTGGACACGTTGCTGGACGACATCGTGACCTACATCGAATACCTGAAAAACGCCCATCACCTGCAGATCACCGTCCATCACCTGGAAAACCGCCTGCCGGCCTATTTCGACCGCATCCTGCCCTACAACGTACATGAGAACCCGGTCTGCCTGTACCTGAAGCACACCAGGGACATCTGGCAGTGCTGCATCGACCGGCAGAGCAAGGTGCAGGCAAAGGCGGAAAACGGCCCGTATTTCGGCACCTGCTGGATGGGCATGGGCGAATACGTCTTCCCGATCCGCGACGACGCGCAGAAAACGGTGGGCTTCCTGTCGATCAGCGGCTACAGGGGCAACCCTGAAAAAAGAGCCGCCCAGTTTGAAAAGGTCTGCGCCCGGTACGGCCTGAACCGGCAGGATCTGGAGCGGCTGTACGAGCTCTACGCGCGCGGCGAAAAGCCCTCGATGCAGGAAATGCGCGCGCTGATTTCGCCCCTGTGCAGCCAGTTCACGCTGCTTCTGATCTACCTGAAGGATCTCGACGCGGAAAAGACGCACTACGCCACCAACAGCGAGACCTTCTACATGCTCATCAGGCGCTACCTGGAGCGTCACTACGACGAGATCAACTCCCTTGAGGAGCTCGCCGCCCAGTTCAACTGCTCCACCAGCTATCTAAGCCGCACCATCCGCCACTACGCGCACTGCAGCTACCGCACCTACGTCAACCGCGGCAAGGTTCGCATGGCGAAAATGTACCTGGAAAACACGGATCTGAGCGTGCAGGAGATCGGCAGCCAGCTGGGCTTTGCCGACTCGAACTACTTCTCCACCGTCTTTCACCGCGAGGCCGGCTGCTCGCCCCGGGAGTGGCGACAGACGCACGGCCGCGAGACCTGAAAAAGCATACGCCCGCTTCCCCGAAGGCGCCGTCTTCGGGGCTTTTTCATGCCCTTTTCCCGCAAAAATAACATTTGCCCAAGGAAATGCGCCGTTGACTTTCGTCCGAAATCGGACTATAATAGACCCCGTTCACAAAAAATGGAGGGGTTAAAATGACCGATCAGAGAAGCGAGCTGCTGGAGCGGTTCAACCGGCAGACGCGCCGGGCGGACGCAATTTATCACCGGGCGGCCGCGCATTTTAATCAGTCGGACTGTGTAAACTGGCTGCTTTACGCGCTGCTGGACGAGCGCAGGAGCTATTCCCAGCAGGATCTGTGCGGGGAGTGGATGTACACCAAGCAGACGATCAATTCCGCGGTTCGCACGCTGCAGGAAAAGGGCTATGTGACGCTCGAGAGCGCGCCGGATAATCGCAGGCGCAAGCTGGTTCGCCTGACCGAGGCGGGGCGCGCCTACGCTCTGGCCACCGGCGGACAGGTTTATCAGGCCGAAACGCGCGCCATTTCCCGCCTGGGCGAGGAAAAAATGGCTGAGCTGGTGCGCCTGACCGAGGAGCACCTGACCTGCCTGGAGGACGAAATCAACCGCATGATCGCGAACATCCCCTCTGAAACGGAGGAAAAAGCAAAATGAACATTCGGCTGTCGGATCACTTTACCTATAAAAAACTGCTTCGGTTTGTGCTGCCCTCGATTGTCATGATGATCTTCACCTCGATCTACGGCGTGGTGGACGGCCTGTTTGTGTCCAACTTCGTGGGCAAGACCGCCTTCGCCGCGATCAACCTGGTGATGCCGTTCATCATGATCCTGGGCGGCATGGGCTTCATGATCGGCACGGGCGGCAGCGCGCTGGTGGCCAAGACGCTGGGCCAGCAGGAGCCGGAGGAAGCAAACCGCTATTTTTCGATGATGATCATCCTCACCGTGCTTTCCGGCGCGGCGCTCACGGCGGTGGGCGTGATTTTCATGCGCCCGATTTCCCTCCTGCTGGGCGCGACCGAGGCAATGATCGACGACTGCGTGCACTACGGCCGGACGGTGCTCGCGTTCGTGATCGCGTTCATGCTGCAGAACGTGTTCCAGGCCTTCCTGATCACCGCCGAAAAGCCCCGGCTGGGTCTGTTGGCGACGGTGGCGGCGGGCGTGACCAACATGGCGCTCGACGCGCTGTTCATCGCGGGCTTCAAGTGGGGCGTGGTGGGCGCGGCGGTCGCGACCGGCCTGAGCCAGTGCGTGGGCGGCGCGCTGCCCCTGATCTACTTCCTGCGTCCCAACAGCAGCCGCCTGCGCCTGGTCAGGACGCGCCTTGAGCTGCGCCCCATCCTCAAGGCCTGCGGCAACGGCTCCTCCGAGCTGATGAGCAACATTTCCGGCTCGCTGGTCAGCATGCTGTACAACTTCCAGCTGCTCGCCTACGCGGGCGAAAACGGCGTGGCGGCCTACGGCGTGCTGATGTACGTGCAGTTCATCTTCGTGGCCATTTTCGTAGGCTACGCGATCGGCAGCGCGCCCATCGTGGGCTATCACTACGGCGCGGAAAACCATGCCGAGCTGCGCAACATACTGACCAAGAGCGTCAAGCTGATGAGCGCGGGCGGCGTAATACTGACCGTGCTGGCGATCGTGCTGGCCGCGCCGCTGGCCCAGATCTTCGTGGGCTACGACGCGGAGCTGTTCGAGATGACCCGCCACGCCTTCTGCCTGTTCGCGTTCTCGTTCCTGATGGCAGGCTTCAACATCTTCACCTCATCGTTCTTCACCGCGCTCAACAACGGCGTGATCTCGGCCGCGATTTCCTTCCTGCGCACGCTGGTGTTCCAGACGCTGTGCGTGCTGCTGCTGCCTGCGCTCTTCGGCCTGGACGGCATCTGGTGGGCAATGACCGTCGCCGAGGTGTTCGCGCTGGGCCTGTCCATCCTGTTCCTGGCCACGCAGCGCAAGCGGTACCACTACCTGTAAGGAGGCGAAGTCATGACCAACGAACAGATTCTGCGCATCGCGCTGGAGCAGTCCGCGCGCGACCTGAACTGCGCCCCGGACGACTTCCTGGGCAGCGAGCCGGTGCTCACCTCTTCCGCGATCAGCCCGCAGGCGCGCAGGTACTACGCCGCGCCCATCGCCTGCAACCTGGCCTCCTACGGAAGCAACGTGGTCGCCGCGGTGCAGGACGAGTATCGAGCGATCGTAGCCGAGTACCTGACCCGGCAGGAATGGTACCAGAGCTTCGAAACGCCGTATCTTCACTGGCTGGACGACCGCCTGGCTCCCTTCGGCCAGCGCAGCCGCTACATGGCGCAGTATTACCTGCCCGACGTAAATCGCCTGAAGCCGCTTGTCTGCCCGTACAGGCTGAAGCTGCTCTCCCCCGCCGACTTTTCCGGGCTGTACCTGCCCCAGTGGAGCAACGCGCTGTGTGAAAAGCGCAGGCAGCTGGACGTACTCGCCGTGGGCGCGTTCGACGGCGAAGCGCTGGTGGGGCTGGCCGGGTGCTCCGCCGACTGCGACACGATGTGGCAGATCGGCGTGGACGTGCTGCCCGCCTACCGCCGCCGGGGAATCGCCTCGGCGCTCACCAGCCGCCTGGCTCTCGAGACCTTCGCGCGCGGAAGGGTGCCCTTCTACTGCGCCGCCTGGTCGAATCTCCGCTCGGCCAGAAACGCACTGCGCTGCGGCTTCGCGCCCGCCTGGGTCGAGCTGACTGTTAAGCCGTCGCTTTCTGTCACCTGAAAAGTCCGCGCAGGCGATGCCTGCGCGGACTTTTCAGA
>CAKUFB010000064.1 GCA_934647145.1 uncultured Clostridia bacterium | reverse complement strand
CCCCCGTGCCGCAGGCTCTCTCGGCTGGGGGAGGCTCCGCTGTCGCTTCGCGCTCCCCCAGACCCCCACCGGGCAGTGCCCGGCCCCACTTGCCGCCGCGCATTCTATCGACGACCCTGAGGGCCATAGATTGAAGCCCTCGGGGTCTGCGTAATACTCCATGCCGCAGGCTCTCCCGCTGGGGGAGGCTCCGCTTCGCTTCGCGCTCCCCCAGACCCCCACCGAAGTTTGTCCGCTTCCCGCGCCGGACAAGGATAGTCCTCCTGCGCGCCGTCCCGCAGGAGCCGTCCCCTGTCGACCGGTCGGCCTCGGAGGAAAGAGCGGCTTCTCGCCTGCATAGGTATGAAGCAGCATGACAGAAGGCGAGGGGATTGGATGAGCGAACGAACGAACACGGCGATAAGGCTTGCGCGGGGCGTGCTGGTGAGCAGCCTGGTGAGCCTGGCGATGATGGCGGCGCTGGCGATGTGCGTGGTGTACATGCGCCTGACGGACGGAACGATTCAGGCGGTCAATCAGGTGATCAAGCTGCTGAGCCTGTGCGTGGGCGTCAGAACGTGCGTGAAACCGGGCAGCCGGCGGGGGTTTTTCCTGGGCGGCGCGCTGGGGCTTTTGTACATGGCGCTGGGACACGGACTGTACGGCCTGCTGGGCGGGATCTGGCCGCCCTACGGCCTGCTGGCGGCCGAATTCACAATCGGCGCGCTGCTGGCCGCGCTGTTCGGCGCGCTGCTGAGCAATCTGCCCGTCAGGCGAAGGGCGAGCAGCGCCTGAGGCGGTCAGGGTCGCCTGGACGGAACGTCCCTGTCTATTCAGTCTCTATTCTATTGCGCATCAGGATCGCGGGCTGTCCGCTGAATCTGTTCCCTGTTTCCGGCTTTCATCGCAGAGCGCCGTTCTCTTCTTCGGAAGATAGAACCCGGTCACCTCCGCCCCCTCCAGCCGGAGCAGGCGGAGCTTTTTGTCTACGCCTCCGGCGTACCCGGTCAGGCTGCCGTCCGCGCCCACCACCCGGTGGCAGGGGATAATCAGCGAAATGCCGTTGTGCCCCACCGCGCCGCCGATCGCCTGGGCGGACATGCGCGCGCGTCCTGCTTCCTCGGCCAGGCGGCGGGCAAGCGCCCCGTAGGTGGTCGTCCGGCCATACGGGATCCCGAGCAGCAGCCGCCAGACCGCCTGCCGAAACGGCGAGCCGATCGGGTGCAGGGGCGGCGTAAAGTCCGGCTCGCGCCCGGCAAAGTACTCGTCCAGCCAGCGCACTCCCTCGCGCAGGGCGGGCGTTTCCCCCGCTTCGTGCGCCGCGGGCAGATTCTCCGCGAAGTATTTCTCTCCGTCGAACCACAGCCCGATCAGGCCCAGTTCGTCCGCCGCCAGCAGAATACCGCCCAGCGGCGAGTCATAGTGCAGTGTATGCGTCATTGCAATGCCTCCCAGTATCGGTTGAAGTCCGCGTTCGGTGGGGGTCTGGGGGAGCGCGAAGCGAAGCGGAGCCTCCCCCAGCTGGCCCGCGTCGGCAGCGCCGACAGAAAATCCGCAGGAAATTCTTGCGGATTCGAAGACCTTGGCCGCTTCAATTTATGGCGGCCAACGGTCGTCGATAGGATACGCGGCAGCAAGTGGGGGCAGGCTCTGCCTGCCGGACAAACTTCGGTGGGGGTCTGGGGGAGCGCAAAGCGAAGCGGAGCCTCCCCCAGCTGGCCCGCGTCGGCAGCGCCGACAGAAAATCCGCAGGAAATTCTTGCGGATTCGAAGACCTTGGCCGCTTCAATTTATGGCGGCCAACGGTCGTCGATAGGATACGCGGCAGCAAGTGGAACCGGGCGCTGCCCGGGGTTATTTCAGGCGAAGGCCGTCGGAGAACGCGTCGCCCACCTTTTCGCCGAGGACGAGGTATGCGTTGTTCTGGCCGTCGAAGGTGATGGGGCGCAGCTTGGCGGGATCAATCCTGCCATCGGTCAGCACGCCTTCCTCGGCGCAGACATTGACGATCTCGCCCACCATGCGGCAGGACTCGGGATCATAGCTGACCAGACGGCACTCGACCGCCATGGGCAGCTCGGCGATCAGCGGCGCGTCCACAAACTCGCTCTTTACCGGGTGGAAGCCGGCCTTCTCGAGCTTGGCGGGCTCCTTTTCGCCGGACACGAGGCCCACGTAGTCGCAGGCGACAACCGTATCCGCCGTACCCATGCTGACGGTGAACGCCCCGCGCGCGAGCACGTTGCGGGTGGTTCGGTGCGTGGCGCTGATACACATCGTGATCTGGTTGGAGTCGCTGACGCCGCCCCAGGCCGCGTTCATCGCGTCGGCCGTGCCGTCGTCGTTGTAGGTGGCAATGATGAACACCGGCTGCGGATAAAGGATGGGCTTTGCCCCGAAATTCCTGCGCATATGCAGTACCTCCTGATAAGCAGTGTGATTGCGGCTTCAGCATGCGCCGCCGCACCTTCAGTATACCACATCGCGCCGTCTGAACTCAAGAGAAAACCGCCCGGCCGCGAAATTTCCGCGAGCCGCCGGAAGCGCCCGGCTGCCGTCGCGCGGGGAGGCGTGAGGAATCGCTACACCCCCTGCCGCCTGCCCTCGCCCACCAGCGCGGAGCCGAGGATGAGCGCCGCGCCGAGGACGCCGAGGGGCGTGATCGGCTCGTGCAGCACGGCGGCGGAAAGCAGCAGCGCGAACACCGGGTCGATGTAGCTCAAAAGCGCAATGGTCTGCGCCCTGAGCCGCTTCATGCTGCCAAAATACATCGCGTATGCGACGCCGGTATGCACGACGCCGACGATCAGCACCAGGACGGCCGCGCGCGCGTCCAGCCGGATGGCGGCGAAGTCCTCGGTCAGCAGCACATAGGGCGCGAGCGCCA
The DNA here is from genome assembly GCA_934647145.1 of uncultured Clostridia bacterium. Classification (GTDB taxonomy): domain Bacteria; phylum Bacillota; class Clostridia; order Christensenellales; family Aristaeellaceae; genus CAKUFI01. Next base: position 8,776 of record CAKUFB010000064.1, on the reverse strand, counting down.
CCGTCGCCGCCGTCAGCTGAACGGCGGTTTTTCTGTACACATCCTCGACCTGCAGCTTCTTGTTGAGCAGAATCACCGTAGCATAGAGCGCCGCCGCGCCCAGCCCGAAGGCCACGCCGCTCAGGTCCCGCGCGCCGATTCCTCCGCCGTCCGCCGCCCCCGAAACGAACGCCATGCCCGCGACGGCCGCGCCCGCGCAGGCGAGCCTGCGGGCCGTGAGCCGCTCCCTGAGCACCAGCGGCGAGAGCAGGATCACCAGCGTGGGCTGCATGTAGTAGCACATGGTCGCCGTGGCTACCGTGGTGTGGTTGTATGCCTCGAACAGCAGCATCCAGTTGGCTCCGATCAGCGCGCCGGTCAGTGCCAGCAGGAGCAGGTCTTTGCGCCCGATCCACTCCGCCCTTCCGCGCCCGCGCAGGCGCACGATTCCCCACAGAAACAGGCTGCCCAGCAGGCCGCGGCTGAAGGCCAGCATGCCCGAGGACAGCGGGATGTACCGCCTGAACACGCCGATCGTGCCGTAGAGCAGCATGGCGGAGATCAGCATGAGGTACGAATTAAGGCTGCTTTCTTCTCTTTTCATTTGACGTTCACGCTCCAAATACTCATTTGCGCGAAAGCATGCGCCCGCGAGCGAATCGCAGGCGCATGACGTGTTCTTTCTGGCCTTCTACCGCTCGCCCGGCTGCCAGAATTCGTTTTCCCAGGGCGTGTTGATGCAGCCGACGCGGGCAAAGCGCGGCAGGTCGCTGCGCACGATATAGTCGATATAGGAGACGACCATGCGCGCGGTCAGCAGGTAGCCCATGGAGTTGAGGTGCCCGCCCAGGCCGAAGGTTCGGTAGAATTCCCTGTCATAGACCGGGGCGTACTGCCGGAAATCCAGCACGAACGTGTTCGGGAAGCGCTCCGCCAGGCGGTAGAGCAGCTCGCGATGCCTGTCCCGAAGCGCCGCGCGCTCGTCGTCCGCCCCCAGGCGCGGCATGGTCATCAGGAAGAAGAAGGCGTGGGGCGCGATCTCGCGATAGCGCTGCACGATGGCGGCATAATAGCCCGTGAAGGTATGCCGGTTGTTTCGCCAGTCGCCTTCGTCGATGTCGGACAGCTCGCCGAATTCCTGCTCGCCCTGCGCCACCTGCCTCAGGTCGTTCGCACCCAGCGCCACGATGTACGCCTTGCAGGCCAGATCGCGGTTCCAGAAGCCCCTGTCGTCAGCAAAGGACTCCATGTACGCCTTCGCGGTCATGCCGCCGCGCGAGAAGCTGCAGACCCGCACCCCGGCGATGCGCGCCATGTACTGGCCCCAGGATTCCTCGTACACGTCGTGATAGGTCTTGTTGCCCTGCGCGTCGGTTCCCTCGAACTCGCCCGAGGCCAGCGAGTCGCCCACGCACCCGATCGTGCGGAAAATGCTCGTCCAGCCGCCGTCCGGCAGCAGGCGCTCGAGCGGCTTGTCCGTCGGCTTGTTCATCCAGTCGTTTTCCATACCTTATCCCTCCGTTTTTTTCGGTTTGCCGCACAGCTGCCAGAAGGCCACCGCGCTCGCCGCCGCGACGTTGAGCGAATCCACCCCGTGCGACATGGGAATCATCACCGTGTCGTCGCAGCGGGCAATCGTCTCCCCGGCCAGGCCGTCGCCCTCCGTGCCCAGGATCAGCGCCAGCCTTTCCTCCCGGGCCAGGCGCGGCTCGGCGACCGAAATCGCGCGTTCGTCCAGCGCCAGCGCGGCCGTGTGAAAGCCCATTTCCTTCAGGCGGCTCAGTTCGCCCGGCCAGTCGGACGCCCGCTCCCCGATGCGCGCCCAAGGCACCTGAAACACCGTGCCCATGCTCACCCGAACCGCGCGCCGCACCAGCGGGTCGCAGCAGGTCGGGGTCAGCAGCACGCCGTCCACGCCCAGCGCCGCCGCGCAGCGGAAAATCGCGCCCACATTGGTCGGGTCGGCGATGCCCTCCAGCACGGCCAGCCGGCGCGCGCCCCGGCACACCGCCTCGACCGTCCGCGCTTCGGGCCGTCGCATCGCGCACAGCACGCCGCGCGTCAGCTCATACCCGGTCAGCTGACGAAGCGTTTCCCGCCCGGCCGTGTAGACCGGCGCGTCCGGGCAGCGCGAGAGCAGCTCCTGCGCCGCTGCAAGCTGCCTGCGCTCCATCAGGAAGCTCACCGGCTCGCACCCGGCCTTCAGCGCGCAGGCGATCACCTTCAGGCTCTCCGCGATGAACAGCCCCTTTTCCGGCGACTGCTTCGATCGCAGCTGCGCCCCGGTCAGCCGGGCGTATACGTCCAGCTCCGGCGCGTCCAGGCTGGTTATCTCTTTCACCATGTTTCCTGGGCAATGCCTGCCCGCCTGCTCGATTTTAGGCTCTGACATGTTATATCTCCATCTACAGGGTGTAGGATAAAAACATACCTATCGTAAATCCATCAATCAGGAAGGATATATAGATTTAGAGAAGGATAGGGTTTATCCTGCATTATCCTACGCCCAATTTATATTTCGGCAATTACTCAGAGGCCGCGGACAGTCACCTTTCGGCAGTTCAAGCGACAGCGCTCCTTTCAGGAGAACCTTGACCGCGCCGCCCCCCGCCTCCCCTGAAAGGGGAGGTGCCTGCTGCGCAGGCGGTGGGGTTCAAAAGCGCAGACTTCGACCGCTCTAATCTATGGCGGTCGATGGTCGTCGATAGAATCCGCGGTAGCAGGACAGTACTCCCGAGTCTTTCGACCACGAAGAATCTGGAGGCTCTAATCTATGGCCGACAGATTCGTGTTCTATCCGGCGGCAGCAGCTGGAGCCGGGCACTGCCCGGTGGCTGTCGGCACTGCCGACCGGCAGCAGGTGGAGCCGACACTGCCCGGTCGAGAGGGCTGCGGCCCTCTCGAGCTCTCCGGGGGTTTTTCGACAGTCTGCGCCTCCCCTTGCAGGGGAGGCTAATGTGGGTTCGTACATATTCCCGGTCTTTGCCTCAGTACCGGCTGATGGGCAGCGACGCGTCGTCCTCGCCCGGGCGCAAGGCGGAAACGACCACCCAGTAGCCCGCCTGCCCCTCCACCTCGACGCGCACCCGCTCGCCCACATGGCGGCCCATGAGCGCCCTGCCCAGCGGGGATTCCTTGCTGATCAGACCCTTTTGCGCGTTCTGGCGCAGGGTGGTCACCAGCTGAATTTCCTCCCGCTCGCCGTCCTCCTCATACTGAAGCGTCACCCAGGAGAACAGGCCGACCTCATCCGCAGGCGTTTCGCTGGCCGGAATGACCTTCGCCGTGGCCACCATGCGCTTGAGGTAGCGGATGCGGCTCTCGTTTTTGCGCATTTCCTGCTTGGCGGCCTTGTATTCGTAGTTTTCGCTCAGGTCGCCGAACGCGCGCGCCGTGCGCACCTCCTCCATGATTTTTGGGCGCAGTACGCTCATGCGCTCGTCGATCTCCGCCTGCATTTTGTCGATGTCCACCTGGGTCAGTTCGTCGTACATGGTCTGTCCTCCTGTCGGGAAAGTCGAATCGCTCCCGCCCCTCAGGCTGCCTACAGCTTGGCCGGACGGGCGGTTCGCTGCGGCGAGGGGGTGCGGAGCGTGTGGGCGCGGCTGCGCATGGCCACGTTGATGACCAGGCCGACGCCGATGATGTTGGTGAGATAGTTGGAGCCGCCATAGCTGACGAAGGGCAGCGGGATGCCCGTAACCGGCATCAGGCCGATGACCATCGAGATGTTTTCGAAGGTGTGGAACAGGATCATCGACGCCACGCCGACGATGATGTAGCTGCCGAACGCGTCCTGTGCCTGAGAAGACAGCACGATCATGCGCAGGATCAGCAGCAGGAACAAAAGGATCATCAGCCCGCCGCCCACGAAGCCGAAGGTCTCGCACACGATGGCGAAGATGAAGTCGGTATGGTCGTCGGGGATGTAGTTCAGCGCGGCGAAGTTGCCTGCCGAGAACAGTCCCTTGCCCCACAGTCCGCCCGAGCCGACCGCCAGGCGGCCGTTATAGGTCTGCATGCCCGCGCCCAGTATGTCGTAGTTCGGGTCGAGCCAGACCTGTATGCGCTCCACGCGGAAACTGCTCGAGGTGCTCAGGATGTACCACGCGGGCACCAGGATCACGATGCCGATGCAGATCACGCCCAGGATAATCTTGATGTCGGTGCCCGAGGCGAAGATCAGTCCGGCGAAGATGGCGATGTACACCAGCGCCGTGCCCACGTCCGGCTGCAGCACGATCAGCGCCAGCGGCAGCGCCAGATAGCAGGTCACCCGGATCAGCTCGCCCACCGTGCGGATGGGCTTTTCCCGGTCGGCAAACAGCCGGGCCAGCGCGATGATGATGCACAGCTTGCCCAGCTCGGCCGGCTGGAAGGTTCGGCCGTCGCCCCAGCGGTAGAACATGGTCGCCGCGCCGCGGCCCTTTTCCATGCCCAGCACCACCAGCAGCATGACGACGTTGCCCCAGTAGAACACGTTCTTGAGCTGGCCGTACAGGTGATAGTCGAAGAACACGCAGGCCATCATGGCGACGCCGCCGACCACCATCCAGATCAGCTGGAGCCGCGGATAGGTGAAGGACTGACTGCGGATTTTCTCGATCAGCGTCATCTCGTCGGCGTTGGTCAGCGGACTGCCGGTCGCCGCGAAGATGGCCAGCACCCCGTACAGCGACAGAATCAGCACCAGGATGGCCGTCGGCCACTCAAAGTGCCGAAACAGCCGCTTGCTGGCGCTGTTGACGCGGATGGCGTCCAGCATGCGGGCAAACCGCCTGCTCTTTTGTTTTTTTGTGGCCGGAGCGGCCTTTTCCCTTTTCAGCATGTTTTCTCCTTATTCTCCGCGCAGGCGCTCCCAGAGGCTTCGGCGATTCACGCTCGGGATATCGCTCTCTTCGCCCAGCAGCCGCCCGGCGATGCGCTCGATGGCCTGAGCGGCCCGGCTGTCCGCGCGCTCGAGCAGGAGCTTTCCCTCCCGCGCGCAGGCGGCGACCGCCTCGTCCTCGGGCACCACGCCCAAAAGCGGCGTCTCCAGCGCCTCCGCCAGCTCGCGGGCGCGCTCGGTCGAGCTCTTGCCCTTCTGCCAGCGCACGCGGTTGAGCAGCAATCTGCACTCGTCGATTCCCTCCCGCCTGAGCAGCATGCGCGCGCGCTCCGCGTCCCGCCGGCAGACCGGCTCATCCTGGGTCACGATCAGAGCGGTCTGCGCGCCGGAAATCGCCGTTCGGAAGCCCCTGTCCAGGCCGGCCGGGCAATCGACGAGCACCTCGTCGAAGCTGCCGGTCAGCTTTTTGACCAGCGCCTTCATCTGAGGCGGGGTCACGCAGGCGCAGTCGCGGTTCTGGGCGGCGGCCATCAGGCTCAGGCCCTCGTGCTCGCGGCTTTTGACGATCGCCTGCTTCAGGCGGCAGACGCCCTGCGCCGCGTCGCTCAGGTCATAGACGATATGATCCTGCAGCCCGAGCAGCAGATCCAGGCTGCGAAGGCCGGTATCCGCGTCCAGCAGCAGCACCCTTCTGCCGCGCCTGACCAGGCTGAGCGCCAGGTTTGCGCACAGCGTAGACTTGCCCACTCCGCCCTTGCCGGAGGTGATGACGATCGATCGTCCCATGCGCTCAGCTCCTTTTTTGCCCCCGGTCAGTCGGCCAGGGTGTTGTCCTCGTTCACGGCCATGGAGGGTGCTTCCTCCAGGCTGTCCAGATAGGCCTTGACCACCTCGCCGACCGCGTGTCCGCAGTTGCCGGCGGCGTAGCCGTTCTGAATGTAGACCACGACCACGATCTTCGGGTCGTCGTAGGGCGCGTAGGCCACCATCCAGGCGTTGTTTTCCACGTCCAGGTCGGTTCTCTGCGCCGTACCGGTTTTGGCGGCGATCTTATAGTCGGCATAGGGCGAGAGCACCTTGGACGCCGTGCCGTCCTCGCCGGAGGCAACGTCCTTCATGCCCTGCTGCAGCGCCGCGAAGTATTCCTCGCCGCCCGAAATGACGTTGGCGATTGTGGGCTGCTTGTCCAGCACCACCTCGCCGCTGGGGGAGATGATCTTGTCCACGATCTGCGCGTTGTAGACCGTGCCGCCGTTGGCAATGGCGGCGATATAGCGCGCGACCGCGATGGGGGTGACCTGGGTGATGGACTGGCCGATGGCGGCCATGATGGTCTCGCTGGCCGTCCAGCGCAGGTCGTTGATGTAGTAGTAGAACTCGTTGACCAGCAGGTGCCGGGCGATATAGTCGCTGGGCAGGTTCATTTCGCCGATCAGTATGTTTCGAATCTGCGCCGGCCAGTCGTCCTTGACCGAATCGCCGCCCGCAATGTCCATGAGCATCTTGGCCGACTTGTCGATGCGGTCCTGGTCATAGACGATGCCGCGCTCCTCGCCGATGCGCTCGAAGGCCGCCTTGATCTTGTAATAGGCGTAGATCGGCTTGGAGGTGTACTGGTTGCTGATCGAGCTGCCGGGATCGTACAGCTTCTGCTGGTCGCCCACGTAGCTGAGCGACTCGCCGCCCAGCTCGATGCCCGTGCGCGAGGTCAGGCCCAGCTGCGCCGCCCACTTGACCAGGTTCGCCGAGCCCAGGCGGAAGCCCATTTCGTAGAAATAGTAGTTGCAGCTGTGCGCAATGGCCTTGTCAATGGTCTGGTCGGAATGCTTCCAGCGATTGCCTTCGGAAATCCAGCACCGGGGCTGACGCGAGGTATCCAGGCCCACGTACTTGCCCGCGTCGGTGATCTCCTCGGTCAGTGTGGTCACGCCCTCCATCAGCGCGCCCAGGCCGGTCACCAGTTTGAAAATCGAGCCGGGCGTGTCTCGGGCGCTGATGCAGCGGTTGTACATCGGGTTGCGCTCGTCCTCGGACAGCTCCCTCCAGTAGTCCGCGGACACCTTGCCGCCCTCAAACATCGACAGGTCGAACGACGGCAGGCTGGCCATCGCCAGCACCTTGCCCGAGGTGGGATCCATCGCCACCAGCGCGCCGGACTCGACCAGCGAAATCTCGGTGCCGTCCTCCTCGTACTTGGCCAGCGTCGCGGCCACCTTTTCCTTCTCCTGCCATTTGGGATTGACGATCAGCGCCTCCTGAATGGCGCGAATGTCGGTGATGGTCTGCGAAAGCGCCTGCTCGGCCACCTTCTGCAGCTGCAGGTCGAGCGTCAGCACCACGCTGTTGCCGTCCAGCGGCTCCTCGTAGGACAGCTCGCGGATGATCTTGCCCTTCTTGTTGATCTCGACCGTCTTGCTGCCCTGCCGATAGGACAGATAGGGGCTCAGCTGATCCTCCAGCGACGCCTCGATGCCGGAGGAACCGACGGTCGCGTCCTTGGGATAGCCCTTTTCGGAGTAGGTGTCCATGTTGTCGGTGGAGATCTTGCTGGTATAGCCGATGATGTGCGCCGCCGTCTCCTTCTGAGGATAGACGCGCTCAGTGCCCTCCTCAATGCTCATGCCCGGCAGATCCATCGACTGCGACTCGATCTGGCACACCACGTCGTAGCCCACGTCGTAGGCGATCGTGACCGGCAGCGAGCGGTAGTTGTTCATGCGCTGCTCCTGCCACACGGCCAGCACCTGGAGCTTCTGCTCCTCGGTCAGGCTGTCCGGCACGCAGTAGTTCTTGCACAGCGTTTCGAACAGCTTCTCGACCGGATACCTGTCCTCGCTGCTCAGCGCGAAGTTCTGCCGCCAGGACTTGATGCGCGAGGCGTTCGCCGCCTCGGTTGCCGCGCCGGTGTTAAAGCGCCACTTTCCGTCCTCGCCGCGCTCCAGCCAGAAGTCGTTGACCATGGTCTTGCCGTTGCGCTGCACGATGTCGATGACCTTGATAATCGCCTCGGTATACGCCCTTCGGTCGCTCTCGCTGGTCATCGTCGGGTCGCGGTAAAACTGAAGGTTATAGCTCACCCGGTCGTAGGCCAGCGGGTTCATGTCGCTGTCGTAGATCGTGCCGCGGCCGCCGTACATGGAAAGCGTCTTGCGGCTCTTGCTCTGGGCCAGGGCTTCGTAGCTGTCCCCCTGCACCAGGGTCATTTTGCCCAGCCGCAGGGTCATCGCGCCGAACACCAGCGCGATCACCAGCGCGTAAATCGCCAGGCGAAAACGTGTCGGTTTCATTTGTTTTTTTCACCTCCGGGTGAATGCATAGGGTTGTTTCTAAATCTTCGCGTAGCGCGAACGGCTGGGCCTGAGCAGCTTCTCATAGAGCCAGCACAGCGTCAGCGAAAGAATCGTGTGAATCAGCACGCGCACGCCCGCGTCGGTCAGCGCGCCGGCGGTCATCTGGCCGCTGGCGAAGAGCACGTACACCGTCAGGAACAGCTCGTACCCCGCAAAGCCGAGCAGCGCCGAGAGAAGCGGCGTGAGCGGCCTGCGAATCCTGCGCCGGGCGAACCAGCCGCCCAGGTAGCCCATGCCGGTGTACAGCGCGGTCATCAGGCCCAGCGGCGTGCTGACCGAAATATCGACCAGTATGCCCGCGATCAGGCCGTACAGCGCGCCGCTCGAGCGCCCGAGCAAAAGGCCCAGGCAGTGCACCGTCAGAAGCGTCCACAGGGGCATGAACGGACTGCTCGTAAACACCGGCAGTATCGTGCAGTCCACGAGCAGCGACAGCAGCACCAGCACAATCGACCAAATCCTGCGCAGCACGCGCAATCCCCCCTTTGTGTTTCATGGACGCGCGCCGCGTCCTGTTCCGTGTTCCGCCCGGCTTAGACCCTGTCGACACCGCCGATGTCGGCAACGCCGACCTTTAATCCGTAAGGAATCTTACGGATTCGGAGAATTCGGGAACTTC
>CAKUFB010000063.1 GCA_934647145.1 uncultured Clostridia bacterium | reverse complement strand
TCGGCCGCCATACATTAGAGCGGCCGAAGTCTGCGTGGTTCTGCACCGTTGCGTCTCTCGCTGGGGGAGGCTCCGCTTCGCTTCGCGCTCCCCCAGACCCCCACCGAAGTTTGTCCGGCCGGCAGTGCCGGCTTCCTCTTGCTGCCGGTCGGCAGGGCCGACAGCCGCTTGCTGCCGCCAAATAGAACACGAAATCAGCCGCCATTCATCAGAGCGGCTGATTTCTTCGAATCTGCGGAATTCTCCGCAGATTGATTGTCGGCACCGCCGACCCGGGCTGGGGGAGGCTCCGCTTCGCTTCGCGCTCCCCCAGACCCCCACCGAAGTTTGTCTGCCATTTCGCACATCCGCCAGGCGAGCGAAGCGAGCCGTGTCGGGGAGGGGTGCGGGGAGGGGCGGCGCCCCTCCCCGCCCGCGCCCGGCGGCACTGCCGCCGGGCGCGGGCCGGAGGTAGGGGTTCGGGGGAGGGGGCGCGTTGCGCCCCCTCCCCCGCTCCCCTATCGATCTCTCCGGATGCGACAGTCCAAGGCGCCTTCCCAAACGGGAAGGCGCCTCCTCTTCACATCCGTTACAGCTCGGTATAACCCATAATGTACTCGTCGATTTCGCGCGCGGCGGAGCGTCCCTCGCCGATGCCCCAGACGACCAGCGACGGCCCCCTGCGCATGTCGCCCGCGCAGAACACGCCGGGCACGCTGGTCGCATGGGTTTCGGCCTCGACCAGTCCGCGAGATGTGCGCTTCACGCCGAACGCCTCGGTCACGCTCTCCTCGCAGCCCACGAAGCCCGCCGCGATCAGCAGCAGGTCGCAGGGGATTTCCTCCTCGCTGCCCGGCACGGCCTCGCGCCCGTTCAGCCTGACCAGCCTCACCGCGCGCACGCGCCCCTGCTCGTCCCTGAGGATTTCCTGCACGGTGGTCTGAAAGCGCCGCGGATCCTCGCCGAAGAGGGCGATGGCTTCCTGCTGTCCATAGTCGGTCTTGAGCGCGCGCGGCCACTCGGGCCAGGGATTGCTCTCGGTTCGCTTTTCAGGCGGCCTGGGCGTCATTTCCAGCTGCACAACGCCCGCGCAGCCCAGCCGGATGCAGGTGCCCACGCAGTCGTTTCCGGTGTCGCCTCCGCCCACGATGACCACGCGCTTTCCCGCCGCGTCGATGGGCTCGGTTCCGTCCAGCAGGCTGCGGGTCGCGGCCGTCAGGAAGTCCACGGCGAAATGCACGCCCTGCGCGTCCCGTCCGGGCACGTTCAGATCGCGCGCCTTGCCCGCGCCGCAGCACAAAAGCACCGCGTCGTATTCCTGCATAAGCGAATCGGCGGGCACGTCCTTTCCGACCTCTGTACCGGTCACGAACCGCACGCCCTCCGCCTCCATCAGCCGGACACGCCGCTCGACGACCCGCTTGTCCAGCTTCATGTTGGGGATGCCGTACTCGAGCAGGCCGCCCGGCCGGTCGCTCTTTTCATAGACCGTGACCTCGTGGCCGCGCCGGTTGAGGGTATAGGCCGCCGCCAGTCCCGCCGGGCCGCTGCCCACGACGGCGACGCGCTTGCCCGACCGGGTGCGCGGGGGTTTGGGCTGCATCCAGCCCTTCTCGAACGCCTCCTCGATGATGGACAGCTCGTTGTCGTGTACGGTGACGCTCTCGCCGTTCAGGCTGCAGGTACAGGCCGCCTCGCACAGCGCGGGGCAGACCCGGCCGGTGAACTCCGGGAAGCAGTTGGTCTTGAGCAGGCGGTCGAGCGCGTGGCGCGTGTTGCCCAGGTACAGCATGTCATTCCACTCGGGTATCAGGTTGTGCAGTGGGCAGCCGGTGTACATGCCGCCCAGCTTCACGCCGCTCTGGCAGAAGGGCACACCGCAGTTCATGCACCGCGCGGCCTGCTCCCGCCTCTGCGCGTCGGTCAGCGGGCGCTTGAACTCGCCAAAATCCCGTATGCGCTCCAGGGGCGCGTCGCTTCCGACGTTCACGCGCGGGTAGAGCAAAAATCCGTCTTTCTTTCCCATACCGTTCACCTGCCTGTCTCGCGGAAGGCCGCAAGCTCCGCCTCGTCGCGGGTCATGTTCTGCGATTCGTATTTCGCGATGGCCGCCAGCATGCGCTGATAGTCGCGCGGCACGATTTTCTTGAATTTGGGCGCATAGCCCTCGAAGTCGTCCAGTATGCGCCGGCCCTTCCGGGAGCCGGTCTCGCGCACGTGCGCGCGGATCATCTCGCGCAGGGTCTCGCGGTCGTGCTCGCCGGTCAGCTCCTCGATGTCCACCAGCTGCTTGTTCACCCGCAGGTACAGGTCGTGGTTCTCGTCCAGCACATAGGCGACGCCGCCCGACATGCCCGCGGCGAAGTTCCGCCCGGTTTTGCCCAGCACGGCCACGCACCCGCCGGTCATGTACTCGCAGCCGTGGTCGCCCACGCCCTCGACCACCGCCACCGCGCCCGAGTTGCGCACGGCGAAGCGCTCGCCCGCCTGCCCGCAGACATAGGCCTGGCCGCCGGTCGCGCCGTAGAGCGCTACGTTGCCGATGATGATGTTCTGATCGGGCTGATAGCGCGCGTCCTCGGGCGGGTACACGGTCAGCTTGCCGCCGGAAAGTCCCTTGCCGAAGTAATCGTTGCTGTCGCCCGAGAGGCGGATGGTCATACCGGCCGGGATGAACGCGCCGAAGGACTGTCCGCCGCCGCCGGTCGCCTGCACGGTGTACGTGTCCTCCGGCAGGCTGCTGCCGTAAAGGCGGGTGATTTCGCTGCCGAAGATGGTGCCGAAGGCCCGGTCGGTGCTCGAAACCTGCAGCCTGACCGTCTGCGGGCTGGCTTTTTTCAGGTTGAACTGGCGAAGCAGCTCGCGCTCGTCCAGCGTTTTCTCGGTGTGGAAGTCGAAGACCTGCTCGGGATTCAGGCACTCGTTGACGCGGTGCCCGATGATGCGCGACATGTCGATGCTGGCCGCGCGCTTTGTCACCTGCTTTTCGCGCACGCGCAAAAGATCGCCGCGTCCCACCAGCTCGCGCACGCTGCGCACGCCCAGCCTGGCCATGATCTCGCGCAGCTCCTGGGCCACGAACAGCATGAAGTTCATCACGTATTCCGGCTTGCCCGCGAACCGCCTGCGCAGCTCGGGGTTCTGCGTCGCGATGCCCACCGGGCAGGTGTCCAGGTTGCACACGCGCATCATCACGCAGCCCATGCACACCAACGGCGCGGTCGCGAAGCCGAATTCCTCCGCGCCCAGCATGCAGGCGATGGCCACGTCGCGCCCGCTCATGAGCTTGCCGTCGGCCTCGATGGCCACGCGGGTGCGCAGTCCGTTGAGAGACAGCGTCTGGTGTGCCTCGGCCACGCCCAGCTCCCAGGGCAGACCTGCGTTGTGGATCGAGGTGCGCGGGGCGGCGCCGGTGCCTCCGTCCGCGCCGGAAATCAGGATCACCTGCGCGCCCGCCTTGGCCACGCCGGCCGCCACCGTGCCCACCCCCGCCTCGCTGACCAGCTTGACGGTGATGCGCGCGCGTCGGTTGGCGCACTTCAGGTCGTAAATCAGCTGCGCCAGATCCTCAATGGAGTAAATGTCGTGGTGCGGCGGCGGGGAAATCAGGCTCACGCCGGGCGTGGACATCCTCGTGTGGGCGATCCACGGGTACACCTTGCCCCCGGGTAGATGCCCGCCCTCGCCGGGCTTTGCGCCCTGCGCCATCTTGATCTGAATTTCCTCGGCGCTCATCAGGTACTCGCTGGTCACGCCGAATCGGCCGGAGGCCACCTGCTTGATCTTCGAGCCGCGAATCGTGCCCAGCCGTTCGCGCGTCTCGCCGCCCTCGCCCGAGTTGGAGCGCCCGCCCAGCCGGTTCATCGCCTCGGCCAGGCACTCGTGCGCCTCCTGAGAGATCGAGCCGTAGGACATGGCGCCGGTCTTGAAGCGCCTGACGATTTCCTCGGCGCTCTCCACCTCCTCAAGCGGCACGGGCGTACACTGATCAAACGCGAACTCCAGCACCCCGCGCAGCGTGTGCGGCTTGGTCTCGTCGTCCACCAGCGCGGTGTATTCGCGGAATTTCTCCATGCTGCCCTCGCGCACCGCCCGCTGAAGCGCGGTGATGGTGAGCGGGTTGTACATGTGGTCTTCCTTGTCGGGGCCGGAGCGCAGCCGGTGGCAGCCGATCGAGTCGAGCGTCGTGTCGGTCTCCAGATCCAGCGGGTCGAACGCCCGGTCGTGCCGGTACATGACCCCCTCGTTGATCTCCTCCAGGCCGATGCCGCCCACGCGCGACACCGTGTTCGTAAAGTACTTCTCGATCACGTCGCGCCGGATGCCCACCGCCTCGAAAATCTGCGCGCTCTGGTAGGACTGCAGCACCGAAATGCCCATCTTGGAGGCCACCCGGCTCACGCCGCTGACCACCGCGCGGATGTAGTCCTGCTCGGCGGCGTGGCGATCCTTGTCCAGCAGCCCCTTCTCAATCACCTCGTCCACGCACTCGAGCGCCAGGTACGGGTTGATCGCCCGCGCGCCGTAGCCCAGAAGCAGCGCGAAGTGGTGTACGTCCCGCGGGTCGGCGGTCTCCAGAATCATGCTGACCGCCGTGCGCCGCCGGGTGGAAATCAGGTGCTGCTCCAGCGCGGACACGGCCAGCAGCGAGGGAATCGCCATGTGGTTCTCGTCCACGCCCCGGTCGGACAGGATCAGCACGTTCGCGCCGTTCTTGTACGCCCGGTCGCAGGCCACGAACAGGTGCCCCAGCGCGCTCTCCAGCGACTCGCTGCGGTAGTACAGCATCGACACCCGCGCCACGTGCAGCGCCCTGCCCTTCGCGTTTTCGATGCGCATCAGGTCGGTATTGGACAGTATGGGCCGCTCCAGGCGCAGCACCGCGCAGTTCTGCGGGCAATCGGCAAGCAGGTTGCCGTCGCTGCCCACGTACACCGCCGTGTCGGTCACGATCTGCTCGCGAATGGCGTCGATGGGCGGGTTCGTGACCTGCGCAAACAGCTGCCTGAAGTAGGAAAACAGCGTCTGGTGCTTCTCGGACAGCACGGCCAGCGGAATGTCCGCGCCCATCGAGGCGGTCGGCTCCGCGCCGCTGTGCGCCATGGGCAATATGACCTCCTTGACCTCCTCATAGGTATAGCCGAACGCCTTGTACATCCGGTCGCGCTTCTCCTGAGACAGCGGCTCGATGGCATGGTTGGGCAGCGGCAGGTCGGACAGCGACAGGAGGTTTCCGTCCAGCCACTCGCCGTAGGGCTGGCGCGCGGCGTAGGTCTCCTTGAGCTCGCCGTCCTCGATGATGCGCTTTTTCACCGTGTCCACCAGCAGCATCTGCCCCGAGCGCACGCGCGACTTCTTCACGATCTTCTCCGCCGGAATGTCCAGCACGCCCACCTCGCTCGACAGGATCAGCGTCCGGTCGTCGGTAATATAATACCGCGCCGGGCGCAGTCCGTTGCGGTCGAGCACCGCACCCATCACGTCGCCGTCCGAGAACAGGATGGCCGCCGGGCCGTCCCAGGGCTCCATCATCGTGGCGTAATACCGGTACAAATCGCGCCTCGTGCGCGAAATGTCCCGCTCGTTTTGCCAGGGCTCGGGAATGGTCATCATCACCGCCAGCGGCAGCGGCACGCCGTTCATCATCAGGAACTCCAGCGTGTTGTCCAGCATGGCCGAGTCGCTGCCCTGCCCGTTGATCACCGGGAACACCTTGTCCACGTCGCCCCCCAGCACCGGCGAGGACAGCGTCTCCTCCCGCGCGATCATGCGGTCGACGTTGCCGCGGATGGTGTTGATCTCGCCGTTGTGCAGAATCAGGCGGTTGGGGTGCGCGCGCTCCCAGCTGGGGAAGGTGTTGGTCGAAAAGCGCGAGTGTACCATCGCGATGGCGCTGATGAAGTCCTCGCTCTGCAGGTCGAGATAAAACGCCCGCAGCTGGTTCACCAGGAACATGCCCTTGTACACGATCGTCCGGCTGGACATCGAGCAGACATAGCTGTCCGCGTTGCTCTGCTCGAACACGCGCCGCGCCACGTACAGCCTCCGGTCAAAGTCAATCCCCCGCGCCGTCTCCCTCGGCCGCTCGATGAAGCACTGCTCGATCACCGGCATGCAGGCGCGCGCCCGCTCGCCCAGAACCTCCGGACACACCGGTACCTCGCGCCAGCCCAGAAAGCGCAGCCCCTCCTTCTGGGTCACGATCTCCATCAGCCGGCGGGTCTGGGCGCGCTTGAGGCGATCTCGCGGCATGAAGATCATCGCCACGCCATAGTCGCGCTCCTGGGGCAGCTCAAAGCCTATCTCCTGCTTCGCGAAAAAGGCGTGGGGAATCTGCGTCAGGATGCCCACGCCGTCTCCGGTGCTGCCGTCGGCGTCCTTGCCCGCGCGGTGCTCCAGCTTTTCCACAATCCGCAGCGCCTGATCCACCGCCCTCCGGCTCTTCACGCCGTCCAGACTGACCACCGCGCCGATGCCGCACGCGTCGTGCTCAAACTGGGGCAGGTACAACCCGTTTTGCAGTTCCCTCTTCATATGCTTCGTCCTCTTTGTTCCGTTTTGTTTTGCGCCGCGCGCAGTTCCAATTCACCGTTGAATTCGGAAAACGCCCGGTTCCATACCGTTCCGGGCTTCGTACATAGTCCCTTTTTCGCCCGCGCCTCATCCGGGGAGCCGCTCAGCTCGCGCTCCCGTCCCTCTCCCGCACCTCTTTCGGGGAGCCACTCAGCTCATTCTCCCGTTCTCCGCCCCACGCCTCATTCGGGGAGCCGCATCTCTTTTACCGTCATGTTCCGCGGATCAAAGTGCTTTCCGGGTGGGGTCTGGGGAGGCGCCTTTCTCAGAAAGGCGGCCTCCCCAGCGTTCCCTTCGTCCCTTCCCCCCGCACGATGTCGGCGGCGACGTCGGCCATTTTGCGGTGGGCCGCCATGCTTTTTTTCTGCAGGAAGCGGTGCGCCTCCTCCTCGGAGATGGCGCAGGTGGCCTGCAGAAGGCGCTTGGCCTGGGCGATGGTCTCCTGATCGGAGCGGGAGGGCTTGGGGGCGGCGCGCTTCATTTCCTCGGCCTGGATGAGCATGCGCACCGAAGCGGAAAGGTCATAGCGGTTGACCGGCAGGGGCAGACGGAACAGATGCGGGTTTTCGCAGTACTCAAGCTGCTCAGGTTTGGCCACGACCAGTATGCTGGCCTGTTCCTCGAGACTGCCCGCCAGCTCGTCGGCGGTCATGTCGGGCAGCTTCATGCCGCACACGACCGCGCCGCCGCCCATGTAGTTCACCGCGCGGATGACCTCCGCGCCGCTTGCGCACACCGTGCGCACCGGAAGCGAGGAGGCCGAGAGCATCTCGCAGATGCGCTGCGAAACGTGCTCCGGGTAAAACGCCACGATCAAATGATTCATCTCGCCGGTTCACCTGTCTTCTTTCCGTATTCAATGAATGCCGCGCGAACCCTTCTCCCGGAATACACGCGGGAAAAAGATCCGGGCGGCAAATCTGTATTCTACGACTGCCGCAACTTGAGCGGCGCGTTCTGCTTTCTTAATAGGTAATCAGGTATTTTTCCAGCTCCCAGGCGCTCACGTGGGTGCGGTACTCGTCCCACTCCTTCTCCTTGCCCGCGACGTACTGGCTGACGATGTGCTCGCCCAGCGCATCGCAGATGAGCCTGTCCTTCTGCATGGCGGCAATCGCCTCGTGCAGCGTTCCCGGCAGGGAATGGATGCCCTTGGCCTCGCGCTCGGCGGGCGTCATGGCGAAGATGTTCTCGGTGATCTCGGCGGGCGGGGTGAGCCCGCGCTCGATGCCGTCCAGACCGGCCGCCAGGCAGACCGTCAGCGCCAGGTAGGGGTTGCAGGCCGGGTCGGGGCAGCGCAGCTCCACGCGGGTGGACTGGCCGCGCGCCGCCGGAATGCGGATCAGCGCCGAGCGGTTCGAGGCCGACCAGGCGGTGTAGCACGGGGCCTCATAGCCGGGCACCAGGCGCTTGTAGGAGTTGACCAGCGGGTTGAGAATCGCGGTCATGCCGGAAATGTGCGTCAGCAGCCCGGCGATGAAGTGATACGCGTCCCCGGACAGCTTCTTTTCGTCGCTCTCGTCGAAGAACACGTTCCGGCCGTCCTTGAACAGGGACATGTTGGTGTGCATGCCGCTGCCGTTGATGCCGAAGATCGGCTTGGGCATAAAGGTCGCGTGCAGGCCGTTCTTCTGCGCCAGCGACTTCACCGCCAGCTTGAAGGTCATGATGTTGTCGGCCGCGGTCAGCGCGGGGGCGTACTTGAAGTCGATCTCGTGCTGTCCGGCCGCCACCTCGTGGTGCGAGGCCTCGATCTCAAAGCCCATCTTCTCCAGCGCCAGGCAGATCTCGCGCCTCGTGCTCTCGCCGTGATCCAGGGGGCCCAGGTCAAAGTATCCGGCCTCGTCGTTGGTCGCGGTGGTGGGTCTGCCCTGCTCGTCGGTCTGGAACAGGAAGAACTCGCACTCCGGGCCCACGTTGAAGCTGTAGCCCATGCCGGCCGCCTTTTTGAGCATCTTCTCCAGCGCGCCGCGCGGGTCGCCCACAAACGGCGTGCCGCACGGGTTGTATACGTCGCAGATCAGCCGGGCTACCTTGCCCTGCTGCGGCCGCCAGGGCAGCACCGTAAAGGTGTCCAGATCCGGCCGCAGGTACTGGTCGGACTCCTGGATGCGCACAAAGCCCTCGATCGAGCTGCCGTCGATCATGATCTCATTGTTGACCGCCTTCTCAATCTGAGACGCGGTAATCGCGACGTTCTTGAGCTGGCCGAAAATATCCGTAAACTGCATGCGGATGAACTCGACGTCGCCCTCCCGTACCATGCGAATGATGTCCTCTTTGCTGCGCTTGCTCATGGCGGAAACCTCCTTGAATCGTTCGCTCTAATAAAAAGGACAGAGCAGCCGTGCGCCAGGCACCCTTGCTCTGTCATGCCGGTATTGTAGCAGACTCATGCCCGCTTGTCAACAGTAAATTGCAGCGCAACTGTGTTTATTTTTCGTTTCAAGGCTGTTTCTCTCTGTAAACCGTGCAAATGTGAATTTTCCCTGTGTCCGTCCTGCAAATATTAATTTTTATGTCAGGCGCTTGACAGGCGCGCCCTCGCGCGGTATACTCTTAGGCAAGGCGAGGGTGCCGAACGAAAGCGCATGAACGGTGCGTTTTCATTCGACCCCGCCTTTTTTCAGTTTCATATCAAAAGCCACGAGGAAGCAAAGTATCCCGGCAGCCGCGGCCCCAGAGAGCGAACGGCGGTGCGAGTTTCGCGCCCGGCCCGGGTGAAAGAACCCTTCCGAGTCCAACCCGAACGCGAGGAACGCCGGGGGAACGCCGGGAGAACGCCGGGGAGGCCGCCTTTCTGAGAAAGGCGCCTCCCCAGACCCCTCCCGGAAAGCACATGCTGCCGCGAATGATAAGTCATGCAGTGCGCCGCCATATGTCAGCGAATACACGAAATGCACTCCATCGGACAGCAGCAGGTGTTTTTCTTTAAAACGCAGAGAGACGCGGCGACCGCTCCTGATGCCGATTTACATGACTTATGAACCGGCAGCAGCAGTGAATCCGGGCACTGCCCGGTCAGAAAAGCCGCCTCTCGAACGTCCCCCTCTCCTCGCCAGTAGGTACGGCGGGTACGGCCCGTTACAGCCGCCAGGGTTTGACAGAACCCGGTAAGAAGCAAATCAGGTGGCACCACGGAGAGCGGCCTTCGTCCTGAAAACTCAGAACGATTGCCGCGTAATTTTCGGAGGTGCTTTTTGTATGTGTTCCATTCTCGGCATTGAGACCAAATCGATTCCCGAGGGCGCGCTGCGCGAGGCGTTTGACCGGACGATTTCCCGCGGGCCGGACATGAGCCGGCTGGTGGAGCTGCCCTGCGGCTATCTGGGCTTTCACCGCCTGGCTATCATGGGGCTGACCGAGGCGGGCATGCAGCCGTTCGAGCTGGACGGCAGCTTCGTGGTCTGCAACGGCGAGCTGTACGGCTTCCGCCCGATCCGCGAGCGGCTGAAGGAAAAATATGCCTTTCAAAGCGACTCGGACTGCGAGATCCTGCTGCCGCTGTACCGCGAGTACGGGCTGGACATGCTCCGCGTGCTGGACGCGGAATTCGCGCTGATCCTCTACGACGCGCAGAAAAACCGCCTGATCGCCGCGCGCGACCCGATCGGCATTCGCCCCCTGTATTATGGAAGGACGGCGGACGGCGCGATGGCCTTTGCCAGCGAGGCGAAGAACCTCACCGGCCTGTGCGAGACCATCCTCCCCTTCCCGCCCGGCTGCTGCTGGGACGGCGAGCGGTTCGTGCGCTACGCCGACCCCGCCCACGTGGATCAGTTCGTCATGGACGACGAGCAGACCGTGTGCAGGCGCCTTCACGACCTGCTGATTGCGGGCGTGGAGAAGCGGCTGGACGCGGACGCGCCGGTCGGCTTCCTGCTCAGCGGCGGCCTGGACAGCTCGCTGGTGTGCGCCATCGCGGCCCGAAAGCTGAATAAACCCATCCGCACCTTCTCGATCGGCATGGACGTGGACGCGATCGACCTCAAGTACGCCCGCAGGGTGGCCGAGTTCATCGGCAGCGAGCACACCGAGGTCATCATCACGAAGGAGGACGTGCTCGCCGCGCTGGAGCCGGTCGTCGCGCTCCTGGGCACCTACGACATCACCACCATCCGCGCCAGCATCGGCATGTACCTGGTCTGCAAATACATTCACGAGCACACCGACGTCCGCGTGCTGCTGACCGGCGAGATTTCCGACGAGCTGTTCGGCTACAAGTACACCGACTTTGCCCCGGACGCGTTCTCCTTCCAGCAGGAGGCCGAGAAGCGCATCCGCGAGCTGCACATGTACGACGTGCTGCGCGCCGACCGCTGCATCTCGGTCAACTCGCTCGAGGCGCGCGTGCCCTTCGGCGACCTGGCCTTCGTGCGCTACGCCATGTCCATCGACCCGGCCCGCAAGATGAACCGCTATCACATGGGCAAGTACCTGATCCGCAAGGCGTTCGCGGATGACCGACTGCTCCCCGAGGAAATCCTCTGGCGGCAGAAGGCCGCCTTCAGCGACGCGGTCGGCCACTCGATGGTCGATGACCTCAAGCAGTTCGCCCAGGCGCAGTTCACTCAGTCCGCCTTCGATGCAGGCTGCGCCCGGTACGACTTCGCCCGCCCTTTCACCTGCGAAAGCCTGCTCTACCGCCAGCTCTTTGAAAAGTACTATCCCGGCCAGGCCCGCATGGTCGCGGACTTCTGGATGCCCAATCCCGCCTGGCCCGGCTGCAGTGTCTCCGACCCCTCCGCCCGCGTCCTTGCCAACTACGGCGCCAGCGGCGTGTGACGGGAGGGGAACGATCGAGAGGCGGCCTTTCTGAGAAAGGCCCCTCTCGAGCTCTCCCGGAAAGCACTTTGATCCGCATATCAAAGGTACAAAAAGGCATGCAGCTCCCCGAATGGGGCGTGGGTGCTGGGCGGCCCGAAGACAAGATTTTACCTCTTGAAAGCGCCCTCCTCCCGGCAAGCTGGGCCTACACCTGCTTGACAGTCGGCAGGGCCGACACCCACCTGCTTCCGCCGGTTCTGGCGGCGACTGTCGGCCGCCATACATTAGAGCGGCCAAAGTCTGCGTGGTTCTGCACCGCTGCGTCTCTCGCTGGGGGAGGCTCTCGAATAGCGCATAGCCTGACGATAGAATGCGCGGCAGCAAGTGGCCGTCGGCCCTGCCGACC
>CAKUFB010000062.1 GCA_934647145.1 uncultured Clostridia bacterium | reverse complement strand
AAACTGGTGAGGGTGGCAGTGGCGGGGGAGCTTGCTTCCCCGTCCACCAGCTTGTCAAAACCTTTTTTGACAAGCTGTGCGATTCCCCATAGGGAATCGCTTCCTTGCGGGCCGTAAGGCCCGTGGGTGGGGTGCGGGGAGGCGCGCGCCGTTCAGGCCGCCCTCCCCGCTTAGCCGAGCCGCGGCGGCGCAGCCGCCGCGGCTCGGCGTTCCCCGTGCGGGGATTCGCACAACTTCAGCAGACGCTATTCAAGCGGGGTTCGCGGAGGCGGCGCCGACAAGCGATTTCCAGAGAATTCTGGAAATCCGGAGACTTCGGCCGCTTCAATATATGGCGGCTGATAGTCGTCGATAGAATTGGCGGTAGCAAGTGGAACCGGGCCCTGCCCGGTGGCGGCCGACAGTCGTCGATAGAATGCGCGGCAGCAAGTGGAACCGGGCACTGCCCGGCTCAGCCTGCGCCGAGCAGATGCCGGGCGATCAGGATCAGGCCCAGCGCGCCGGTGTAGAAGGCGAAGATCTTCAGGCCGAACTTGCGGATGACCAGGCGGCACAGGCTGATGGAGGCGAAGCCCACCGCCGCGGCCGTCAGCACGCAGGCCAGCACCGGGGTGTAGCCGCCCAGCGCCTGGACGCCCTGCGAAAACTGGGAGGAAAAGGTGACGCCGGCCGCCTGCGCCTGGTCGTAAATGTCCTTGAGGTTGAGCGCCAGACTGCCCAGCACGGCGGGTATGGACATCAGGAAGGAGAAGTCCACCGCGCGGCGGCGGGTCAGGCCGGTGCACAGGCCGCCGGAGATGGTGCAGCCCAGGCGGGAAACGCCCGGTATGATCGCCAGCGCCTGCATAAGTCCCATGGCGAGCGCGTCGAAGCAGTTGACCTTCTTGTGCTTTTCGTCGCGCAGCATGTGTCCCGCCTCGCCCACGAGCAGCACCACGCAGGTAATCAGGAAGCACACGCCCAGATGCCAGCCGCCGAAGAGCGCGTCCAGCGCGTCGCCCAGCAGCAGCACCGCCGCCACAGCGGGCAGGGTGGCCACGATCAGCCACTTGAGGTCAGATTTGATCGGGTGGCGCAGCATGCGGAAGATGCGTTTGCAGTACATGACGCAGACGACCAGCAGCGTGCCCAGATGCAGGAAGGTTTCAAGCAGCAGGGGGACGCCCTCGAGCCCCATCGCGCCCTTGAGAAGCTCGATGTGACCCGAGGAGCTGATGGGCAGAAACTCCGCCACGCCCTGCAGAAGACCCAGTAAAATGGACTGTTTGAGATTCATGCCGTTCACCTGTGCTCAGACCACCAGGTTTACCAGGCGGCCGGGTACGAAGATCAGCTTGCGGATGGGTTTGCCGGCGGCCAGCTTCTGGATCTGCTCGCAGCTCCCGAAGTACTCGTCGGCCGTTTCGCGGGTCAGGTCGGAGGGCACCTCCATGCGCCCGCGCACCTTGCCGCAGACCTGCAGCGCGATCTCGACGGTGGCCTTGGTCAGCTTGCTCGCGTCGTACTCGGGCCACTTCTCGCGCACCAGCTCGGGGCCGAAGGCGCAAAGCTGGTTGATTTCCTCGGTGATGTGGGGGGCGACCGGGTTGAGCAGCTGGATGAGCGCCTTCATCTCGCCGCGGGAAATACTGCCCTTGGCGTAGAAGGCGTTGACCAGCGACATCATCGCCGCGATGGCGGTGTTGAACTTCATGCGCTCGTAGTCCTCGCCCACCTTCTTGATGGCGGTGTGCAGGTCGTAGGCCATGTCGTCGCGGACGCCCTCCTCGTCGGTCATGACCTCCATCAGGCGCCACACGCGGTCGAGGAACTTGCGGCAGCCGCGCGCGCCCTCGGTCGACCACGGGATGGCCTGGTCGAACGCGCCCATGAACATCTCGTACATGCGGAAGGCGTCCGCGCCCAGCTCGTCCACCACGTCGTCGGGATTGATGACGTTGCCGCGGGACTTGGACATCTTTTCGCCGTTCGCGCCCAGGATCATGCCGTGACTGGTGCGCTTTTTGTAGGGTTCGGGCGTGGGCACCACGCCGATGTCGTACAGGAACCTGTGCCAGAAGCGGCTATAGAGCAGGTGCAGCGTGGTGTGCTCCATGCCGCCGTTGTACCAGTCAACCGGCAGCCAGTACTTGAGCTCCTCCATCGAGGCCAGCTCGTTGTCGTTGTGCGGGTCGATATAGCGCAGGAAGTACCAGCTGGAGCCGGCCCACTGGGGCATGGTATCGGTTTCGCGTCTGGCGGGGCCGCCGCAGTGCGGGCAGGTGGTGTTGACCCACTCGGGGATGCGGGAGAGCGGGGACTCGCCGTCGTCGGTGGGCTCGTAGTGCTCCACGTTGGGCAGCGTCACGGGCAGCTGGTCATAGGGAACCGGCACCCAGCCGCACTTCTCGCACCTGACCAGCGGGATGGGCTCGCCCCAGTACCTCTGGCGGGAGAACACCCAGTCGCGCAGCTTGAAGTTGACCTTTTTCTTGCCCAGGCCCTGCTCGGCGAGCCACTCGGTGATGGTCTTTTTGGCCTCGGCCACCTTCAGGCCGTTGAGGAAGCCCGAGTTGACCATCACGCCGTCCTGGATGTCGGTATAGGCTTCCTTCGAGATGTCGCCGCCGGCGACCACCTCGATCATGGGGATGCCGAACTTCTTCGCGAAGGCGTAGTCGCGCTCGTCGTGGGCGGGCACGGCCATGATCGCGCCGGTGCCGTAGCTCATGAGCACGTAGTCGGACACCCACACGGGGATCTGCGTGCCGGTGACCGGGTTGGCGGCGGTGATGCCCTCCAGGCGCACGCCGGTCTTGTCCTTATTCATCTCGGTGCGCTCGAAGTCGGACTTGCGGGCGGCCGCCTCGCGATAGGCGACGACCGCGTCATAGTTGGTGATCTGCTCCCTGCGCTGCTCGAGGATCGGATGCTCGGGCGAGATGACCATGTAGGTCGCGCCGAAGAGCGTGTCCGGGCGGGTGGTGTAGACGGTCAGCTTGTCGCCGGAGGACAGGGTGAAGTCGACCTCCGCGCCCTCGCTGCGGCCGATCCAGTTGAGCTGCTGGGTCTTGACGCGGTCGATGAAGTCCACGTCCTCCAGGCCGTCGATCAGCTTCTGGGCGTAGGCGGTGATCTTCAGCATCCACTGGCTCTTGACCCTGCGCACGACCTCGCTGCCGCAGCGCTCGCACACGCCGCCCACGACCTCCTCGTTGGCCAGGCCGCACTTGCAGCTGGGGCACCAGTTGATCGGCATCTCGCTTTTGTAGGCCAGGCCGTGCTCAAACAGCTTGAGGAAAATCCACTGCGTCCACTTGTAGTATTTGGGATCGGTGGTGTTGACCTCGCGGGTGTAGTCGAAGGAGAAGCCCAGGCGCTTGAGCTGCTCGCGGAAGTGGTCGATATTCTGCCTGGTGACCACGGCGGGGTGTACGTGGTTCTTGATGGCGAAGTTCTCGGTGGGCAGACCGAACGCGTCGTAGCCGATGGGGAAGAGCACGTTGTAGCCCTCCATGCGGCGCTTGCGGGCGATGATGTCCATGGCGGTGTTGGAGCGGGGATGGCCCACGTGCAGGCCCTGACCGGAGGGATAGGGGAACTCGATCAGGGGATAGTACTTGGGCATGGAATGGTCGCTCGAGGCGTTGAGCACGCCGGTTTCATCCCAGTGCGCCTGCCACTTTTTTTCGATCTGCGCCGGATTGTACTGCGGGATTTCCTTCATGAGATGATTCACTCCTTTGATGTGGGGATGTTCGGATGACTGTGTACGGGCTGAATTTGCGGCGCGGCGGGTGAACCCCTCAGTCGCCTGCGGCGACAGCTCCCCTTTCAGGGGCGCCTTACCGAGCCTCCCATGAAAGGGGAGGCGCCCGCAAGGCGGGCGGTGGGGTTTTACCCGGCCCGGAAAGAAAAAGCCCTCCGTCCCCGAAGAGACGGAAGGCGTCAACCTTTCGCGGTACCACTCTTGTTGGCCGCCTTCGCGACCCGCTTGAGGCCCGGTAACGGGGGCTGGCCGAAGCCGCTCGGGGCTGAGTTCGGAAAGCGCCTGCGCCGCCTCGCAGCGTCCGGCGGCTCTCTGTGGGCAGGAAGGCTTTCCTACTGGTTCCCTTCATCGCGGCGATGGATTGCTATGGCTCATATTATAGGATACTTTCGCGCGTTTGTCAAATCAAATCGGCGCGCCGCCCGGTAAAGATTCATTTGTAGGGGCGGGCGTACTTGTGGATGAGCGCCATGACGTTCTTCACGCCGTCGGCGGAGGTCTCGCGCTCCATGTTGTCGATCAGCGCGCCGCGATCCTTGTAGGTGTCGATGACGGCGGCGGTGAGCGTCTCGGGGGTCATATCCTCCTGCATGAGCACGTGCGCCAGCTTGCGGCTCTCGAAGGAGCGGGCGTTGAGGATCTGGTCGCCCCGGCTGGCCTCTTTGGGATAGGGGATGAGCAGCATGGGCTTTTTGAGGGCCAGCAGCTCGCAGACGGTGTTGGAGCCGGCGCGGGAGATGACGACGCTGGCGCAGGCGTACGCGTCCTTCATCTCGTCGTTCAGGTACTCGACCTGGCGATAGTTGGGCGCGCCCTCGAAGTCGGCGGACAGGTTGCCCTTGCCGCACAGGTGCAGCACCTGGAAGCACTCGGTCAGCGCGGGGAGCGCCTTGCGAAGCGCCGCGTTGATGGCCTGCGCGCCCGAGGAGCCGCCGGTGACCATCAGCACCGGGCGGGAGTCTGTGAAGCCGAAGCGCTTCAGGCCGTCCTCATACCGGCCGGAAAACAGGTCGGTGCGCAGCGGCGTGCCGGTCACCACGCCCTTTTTGCCGATGCGCGCCGCCGCCTCGGGGAAGGTGCAGCAGACCTTGACCGCCAGCGGGGCGGACAGCCTGTTGGCCAGGCCGGGAGTCATGTCCGACTCGTGCAGCAGCACCGGCACATGGTGCAGCCACGCGCCGTACACCACCGGCACCGACACGAAGCCGCCCTTGGAAAACACGACGTCGGGCCTGATCTGTCGCATGAGCGACGCCGCCTGGAACGCGCCCGCCAGCACCCGGAACGGGTCGGTGAAGTTTTTTAGGTCGAAGTAGCGGCGCAGCTTGCCGCTTTTGATCGCGTGGTAGGTTACGCCGTCCAGCGGCTCGATCAGGCCGCGCTCCATGCCGTTCGCCGTGCCGATATAGTGAATCTCCCAGCCCTCCCTGCGAAGAGCCGCGATCAGAGCCAGATTGGGCGTGACATGTCCCGCCGTGCCGCCCCCGGTCAGAATAATTCGTTTCATATAATACATCCCTCCTGCGCCGCCATCGTCAGGGCATTATGCATCATTATAAGCATATGCCGCCCGGGATGGGTTTAGATGCTGTAAAAAGATGGGCAGGATAAGGATAAATCGTGTGATGTGAGCAGATTTCACGAATGCGTTAAACGTTCATGAAAAGCGAAAAATCCGGCAGGAATTGACGAAGGAAGACAGAAATATTAGCCCGTAGAATCGGTTACAGGAAGGTATATATGTATGGGGCGAGTCCTGGCGGCTGAAAGCGCCGGCTTCTGCTTCGGCGTGAGACGCGCCGTAGGGGAGCTGGAGGCGATGCTCTTAGCCGGCGACACGGTCTATACGCTCGGCGAAATCATCCACAATCCGCAGATGGTCGCCCAGCTGAAGGATCGCGGCGCGCTGCCCGTCGATACGCCCGGCGCGCTGCCTCCCGGCGCGACGGTCATGATCCGAACCCACGGCGTGGGCCGCGAGGTCATGAGCGAGCTGGAAGCGCGGGCGTCCCATGTGATAGACGAGACCTGTCCCTTTGTGAAGCGCATTCACGCAATCGCCGACGAGGCCGGCGAAAGGGGCGTACCGATCTACGTCATCGGCGATAAAACGCACCCGGAGGTTCAGGGCATACTGGGCTGGTCGCGCGGGATGGGCAGGCCGCTTGAGAGCGAGTCTGATCTGCCTGCGCCGGGTGAGGTCGCGCGCGCCGTCGTGGTTTCGCAGACCACGGCCGAGGTTGGCCGGGTTCAGTCCCTGCACGAACGGCTCGGGGAGCGCGTCGCCGATCTGGACATACGCCATACCATCTGCCCGACCACCGAGCGCCGTCAGCGCGAGGCGGTCGACATCGCGAGCCGCGTCGATGTCATGCTGGTGGTGGGCGGGCGAAACAGCTCCAATACCAGGAGGCTGCTGGAGCTCTGCCAGGCCGCGTGTCCGCGTACTTTTCTTGTCGAAACCGCCCGGGAGCTGGAAGGCATTCCGCTTCTCCCGCGGGATCGGATAGGCATTACCGCCGGCGCTTCAACGCCCGACGGTACATTTAAGGAGGTTGTTGCACGAATGAGCGACATCGAAAAACAGGAACAGGTTGAACTTCAGGAGACCAGCGATTCCGATTTCATGAAGGATTTCGAGAAGACCCTGGTACAGCTGCGTCCCGGCCAGACCGTGACCGGCAAGGTTGTGCAGATTACCGACGACGAAGTGTGCGTCAACGTGGGCTATAAGGCCGACGGTCTGGTCAAGAAGTGCGACCTCTCCTCTACGGATGTCAAGATCGACGACGAGATCGAAGTGGAAGTTGTGAAGGTCAACGACGGCGAGGGCAATGTGCTGCTCTCCCAGCGCAATCTCGTGAACCGCAAGGTCTGGGATGCGATCGTGGCCGCTTACGACAACCAGGAGACCGTCAAGGGCGTGGGCAAGGAGGCCGTCAAGGGCGGTCTGCTGGCCGACGTGATGGGCATTCGTGCGTTTATTCCCGCTTCTCTGCTGTCCCTGCGCTACGTCGAGAAGATCGACGAGTTCGTGGGTCAGGAAATGGACCTGAAGATCATCGAGATCGACAAGGCCAAGAAGCGCGTCGTCGCGTCCCGCAAGGCGGTTCTGCAGGTCGAGGAAGAGGCCAAGAAGGCCGAGGCCTGGGAAAAACTGCATGAGGGCGACGTGGTCAAGGGCATCGTTCGCCGCCTGACCAGCTTCGGCGCCTTCGTGGACATCGGCGGCGTGGACGGCCTGGTACACGTGACCGATCTGTCCTGGCATCGCGTGGGCCATCCCTCCGAGGTGGTCAGCGTGGGTCAGGAGATCGACGTGAAGATCATCAAGCTGGATCCCGAGCGCGGCCGTATCTCCCTGAGCTACAAGGCCACTCAGCCCAAGCCGTGGGACGTCGCCGGCGAGAAGTATCAGGCGGGCGACATCGTGACCGGCAAGGTGGTTCGCATCGTGCCCTACGGCGCGTTTGTGGAGCTCGAGCCCGGCCTGGACGGCATGGTGCATATCTCTCAGTGCGCCCTCAAGCGCATTGACAAGGTTGAGGACGCCGTGAACGTGGGCGATGAGATCCGCGTCAAGATCCTCAAGGTGGACACCGACGCCAAGCGCATCAGCCTGAGCATCCGCGAGGCGCTGACCGACGAGGCGATGGAGACCCCCTCCGACGCGCTGGACGAGTTCAACATGGACGCGCCCGAAGCCTGAGAAATTCCACACGAACAGAACCGGTGCGGCCCGCGCGGCCGCGCCGGTTCTTTGTGCGTTCAGCCGATGCATGCGAGGTCGATTTTCCGGGACGCTGCCGCGTTCCCGCTCTGGGACGCAGCGCGTCCCAGAGCGATCACATCGTGCCGAAATCGCCTCAAAAACACAGTTTTTGAGGCGATTTCGGAGCCCCAGCCCCTCCGACGTTTGCCTGCCGGCCTCTGCAGGGTGGGGCGGGCGCTACATTTTTCCGTGCGCCCGGCGAAACGCGCGGGGGGAAAGGCCGTAGGCGCGCAGAAACTGGCGGTTGAGCGAGGAAACGGAGCCGAAACCGACCTCCTCGGAGATTTCAAGGACGGGGCGGGCGGTGGTGCGCAGCAGGTGCTCGGCCATGAGCAGGCGCACGTGCAGGATGTACTGCTGCGGCCCCATGCCGACGCAGGCGCGGAAGACCCGGCGAAAGTATCCCGGGCTCATCTGGCAGCGGCGCGCCAGCTCGTCGACGGTCAGGCCGCCGGCATATTCATGCGCGATAAGGTGCAGAAGCGACGCAATCTGGTCGAAGGCGGGGGTGCGGCGCAGGGGGCGCGTGCTGGGCTCAGCCCGCCTGACCTCGCCGAAAAAGGCCTGGAGCAGCAGCCGAAACTGCGTCTGACAGCCCTCCGGGCGCGTCTGAAGCTCGCGAAAAAGCAGCTCGAACAGGGAAACGAGCGACCGGTCTGCGCTCAGGAAGCTGCGGCCGGCCGTCTCGGGCACGCCCAGCGCATCCGGGTCGACGAAGATGAATTTCCAGCGGCTGGGGCGCTCGCCGGGATCCTGCATGACGATGTGCGCGTCGTGCACGCAGCCCTTGCGCACGATACTGACCGTCTGCGCGGAGAACGGGTAGAGCTCGCCGCCCAGAAATTGCACGCCCCCGCCCTCAAGGCACAGGCCGATCTCCAGGCAGTTGTGATAGTGCAGCGCGTGCTCCCGCTGATAGACCTGGGTATAGCTCTGGCAGTGCGCCGGGAAGTCGGCAGGGAGGTTTTTTTCGTCCAGTCGAACCGGGAAAGTGGATCGATTTTGCATGGTTCAGCCGCCTTTTTGCGTAGAAGTTCGCATAATTCTCCTGTATAATACCATCAGAAGCGCGCGTGCGCAAGCACAAAAACGCGCCCGCGCGGCATAAGGAGGATCCGACGATGGAACAGTTCTGTCACGGCACGCAGGGCGGCTGGAGGAAGCTGCCTGAAAACCCGCTGCTGGGCGGCGATCTGGGCACCTGCTTTGACATTTCGATGCTCCGGGAGGGCGACCTGATCCGGATGTACTTTTCCTGGCGCGACAGGAAGAACATCTCGGTTACGACCAGCGCGGACGGCGTACACTGGAGCGCGCCCGAGACCTGCATCGACCCGCGCGAAACGCCGGACGGCCGCGAGAGCCGCCTCAATCGCCCCTCGATCGTGAAGGTGGGCAGCATCTATCACATGTGGTACACCGGCCAGACGAAGACCACCTCGGCCATTTTTCACGCCGTGAGCGAGGACGGCGTGCGCTTCACCCGCACCTCGGACGAGCCGGTGCTGCGCGTGGACGAGGACTGGGAGATCACCTCGGTCATGTGCCCGAGCGTGCTGTGGGACGAGCAGAAGCGGCTGTTTCGCATGTGGTACTCGGGCGGCGAGCAGTACGAGCCCAACGCCATCGGCTACGCGGAGAGCGAGGACGGTCTTCGCTGGCGCAAGCACGCGGGCAACCCGGTCTTTCAGGCCGACCCGGCCAACCCCTGGGAGCAGCACAAGACGACCGCCTGCCAGGTGTTTTATCATGAGGGCTGGTACCGCATGTTCTACATCGGCTTCCACAACGAGGACTACGCCCAGATCGGCATGGCGCGTTCCAGGGACGGCGTGACCGGCTGGGAGCGCTCCGCCTGCAACCCGATCATCGCCCCGGACGAGGGAGCCTGGGACGGCGACGCCTGCTATAAGCCCTTTGTGCTCGACATGGGCGGCCGCTGGATGCTCTGGTACAACGGCCGCAGGGAGCACAAGGAACAGATCGGCGCGGCCGTGTTTGAGGGCGAGTTGGGGTTTTAGGAGACGGGGGTACGTTCGAGAGGCGGCCTTTCTGAGAAAGGCCCCTCTCGAGCTCTCCCGGAAAGCACTTTGATCCGCATAACAAAACAGGTTGGAGCAGTGTGGTTCCCCGAATGCGGCGTGGGATGGGGAAAGGGTCAGAGCAAAGCGGTTCCCTGAATGCGGCGTGGGAATAGCCAACCCCCTCAGTCGCCTATGGCGACAGCTCCCCTTTCAGGAGAGCATCACGCCCGCGCAGACCAAAAGCCTCCCCTGAAAGGGGAGGTGGCCGCGAAGCGGACGGAGGGGTTTAAAACCGCAGACCTTGGCCGCTCTGATTTATGGCGGCCAATGGTCGTCGAGAGGATGCGCGGCAGCAGGCGGGTGCAGGCTCAGCCTGCCGGCAGCAGGTGGGTGTCGGCCCTGCCGACCGGCAGCAAGTGCGCGGCTCATCGGCTGACAGCGAACAAACTTCGGTGGGGGTCTGGGGGAGCGCAAAGCGAAGCGGAGCCTCCCCCAGCCGGAGAGCCAGCGGGTAGACCGGAAAGTCAGAATTCGGGAACTCCAATGTATGGTTCCCGAATTCGTCGAGAGAACCCGCGGCAGCAAGTGGCTGTCGGCCCTGCCGATCGGCAAAGGAGGTTTATGTGATGGACTTGCGTGAAAAGCTCCGCGGATATGTGGAGAAGTTCAATGCGCTGGACGAGGAGACCTGCGTGCAGGCGATCCCGAACGCGCGGGCGTACGAGTGGCTGGCAGAGAACATTCCGCTGCTCGAATGCCCGGACGCGGCGCTGGAGGAGACCTATTATTTCCGGTGGTGGACGTATCGCAAGCACCTGAAGGACACGCCGGATGGGCACATCGTGACCGAGTTTCTGCCGAGCGTGCCCTGGGCGGGGCTGCACAACTCGATTAACTGCGCGTGCAGTCACCATGTGCGCGAGGGACGCTGGCTGCGGGACGAGGCTGGCTGGCTGAAGGAGTACATCCGGTTCTGGCTGGCCGAAAAGGGCAGCTCTTATGCCTACGCGATGTGGCTGGGGACGGCAGTTGAGGACTACTGTCGGCTGCGGGGCGACTGGGATTTCGCCGTGGAGTGCCTGGACGGGCTGATTCGCCTGTATGAAGGGCGCGAGGCGCGCAGTCTGGAGGCGTGCGGGCTGTACTGGGCCAGCGACAACCGCGACGGGATGGAGTACTCGATCGGCGGCTCCGGCCTGCGCCCCACGATCAGCTGCTATCAGTACGGCGACGCGACGGCCATTTCGCGGATTGCGGCGCGCGCGGGCAAAACGGACGTGGCCGAGGCGTACGCCCAAAAGGCGGCGGCGCTCCGGGAGGCGGTCGACCGGCTGCTGTGGGACGGGGACTTTTACCGCACACTGCCCTGCGAAAAGGGAGAAGGCGCGTTTTCCGCGCGGCCTGAGGTCGAGGCGGCGCACCGCGTGCGGGAGCTGGTGGGCTATATTCCGTGGTACTTCGGCCTGCCCAGGCCGGGCAAGGAAGACGCGTTCGGCCAGCTGACCGACCCGAACGGCTTCTTTGCGCCCTGGGGTCTGACCACCGCCGAGCAGCGCCACCCGCGTTTCATGTTCCGGCATGAGCATGAATGCCTGTGGAACGGGCCGGTCTGGCCGTTTGCGACCTCGCAGGTGCTGACCGCCGCGGCACGGGTGCTGCGCGAGTATCCGGCGACCGACGTCTTCACCAGGCAGGATTACTGGACGCTGCTCAGGCAGTACGCCCTTTCGCACAGGCTGCGGGGCGAGGACGGGCGCTTCGTCCCCTGGATCGACGAGGACATGAACCCGTACACCGGCGACTGGATCGCCCGCAGCGAGCTGATGCGCGACGGCTGGCAGGAAAGGCGCGGCGGCTATGAGCGCGGCAGGGATTACAACCACTCCACATTCTGCGACCTGGTGCTCTCCGGCCTGCTGGGCATCGACGCGGACGCGGATGGTCTGGTCTGCAGGCCGCTCGTGCCGGATTCGTGGCGCGCATTCCGGGTCGAGGGCGTGTATCACGCCGGGCAGCGCTGGACGATTGAGTATCGGGACGGCGCTGTCGGCAGGCTGAGCCTGCACCCGGTTGCTGCCGGTCGGCAGTGCCGACAGCCACTTACTGCCGCCGAATAGCACACGAACCCAGCCGCCATAAATTGGAGCGGCTGGGTTCTTCGAATCCGCAGAATTCTCTTGCCCTGGCCCCGAAGATGCGGACAAGCGAAAAGTGTGGTAAACTAAGACCAACACAGAAGGAGGCCGCAAAGGAT
>CAKUFB010000061.1 GCA_934647145.1 uncultured Clostridia bacterium | reverse complement strand
TTGCGGATTGATGGGCGGCATTGCCGCCTCGGATTAACTGGGAAGGCTCCGGTCGGCGGGGCCGACAGCCACTTGCTACCGCCGGGCAGACTGAGTCTGCACCCACTTGCTGCCGCCGGTTCTGGCGACGACCATTGACCGCCATAAATTGAAGCGGCCAAGGTCTGCGTTTTCAACCCCTCCGCCCGCCTCACGGGCAAGCAGCACATTGGATGATCGTATCAGGTTCTTCTTGCAAGTGCTTTTCGTGAAGGGTTTGGGGAGAGGCTTTTCTCAGAAAAGCCGTCTCCCCAACGTCCCCCGTTACTCCTCCTCCTGCGCGAAGAAGCCGAGCGGCGGGATGACGGTTTCGCCCTCGAGCAGCTGGCCGGAGACGAGGTCGCGCCCCTTGGGCAGGCATACCTGCTGGGGCTTATCCAGGAAGTTCATGGTGAAGCGGAAGGTCTTGCCGTCCTTGAAGCGGCGGGCGACGTTCACGCCCTCGGGCAGGCATTCGGGGTTCAGGCCGCACTCGGCGAGCAGCCTGCCGTACAGGTCGCGCAGCAGGTCGAGGCCGGTGTGCGCGGCGATGAACAGCGCGCGTCCTTCGCCGAAGCGGTTTTCGGTCAGGGCGGGCTGGCCGGCGTAGTAGTCGCCTTCATAGGTAGCCAGTACCTGAGCGCCCTCGGCGTGAATCACGTCGCACAGGTAGTCGCACTCGTACCTGCGCCCGTCCGGGAAGCGGACGGCGTTCTTCTGACCGGGGTACAGCGCGTCGGTCTCCTCGATCCACACGCCCATGAGCTTTTTGAGCGGGCCGGGGAAGCCGCCCAGGAAGCACAGATCGTTCTCGTTGACCATGCCGCACCAGTAGGTGAACACCGCGGCGCCGCCCGCCCTGACAAAGGCCTCCAGCCGCTCGGTCACGCCCGGCTTGACCATGTACAGCATGGGCAGCACGACCAGCCGATAGGGCGAGAAGTCCTGCTCCATGTCGATCACGTCCAGATCGACGCCGAAGCTCTTGAGCGCGCGGTAGTGCTCGGTCACGATTTCCTCGTATCTCTTGTCCTTGCGCGGGCCCTGCGCGTCGGCAATCGCCCAGCGGTTGTTCCAGTCCAGCACGACCGCCGCCTTCGCGTCGCATTTTGCGCCGTGTACGGGCTGCAGCTTCTCGAGCGTCTCGCCCACCTGCGTCACCTCGCGGAACACGCGGGTGTCCTCGCGGCCGGAGTGGTCGACCACCGCGCCGTGCAGCTTCTCGCACGCGCCGCGGCTCTTGCGCCACTGGAAGTACATCACGCCGTCCGCGCCGTGCGCCACCGTCTGCATCGAGGAGAGCAGGTGCATGCCCGGCCGCTTGGGCTTGCACACCGGCTGCCAGTTGGTCATCGACGGGGTGGACTCCATCAGGATCCAGGGCAGCGCGCGATCCTTGAAGTTGCGCGTCAGGTCGTAGATCATCGCGTATTCCATAGCCAGCGCCGCGTCGTCGCCCGCGCCCCAGCAGGGATAGCTGTCGTAGCTGGCGAAGTCGATGTCGTCCTTGAAGCGGAAGTAGTCCAGTCCCTCGAACAGACCCATCATGTTGGTGGTGACGGGCAGGTCGGGGGTGAACTCGCGCACCGCCGCGATTTCGTGGCGCATGAAGTCGCGGGTCTGCCAGGTCACGAACCGCTTCCAGTCCAGGTTCAGTCCGTGTACCGCGCTCTCGCCGTGCGGCACCGGAGCCTCGATCTGGCTCCAGTCGGTATAGGTCTTCGCCCAGAAGCCGGTCCACCACTCGTGGTTCAGGCGCTCCAGCGTGCCGTACTTTTCCTTCAGGAACCGCCTGAACGCGTTCTGGCACAGCGGGCAGTAGCACGCGCCGTTGTACTCGTTGGAGATGTGCCAGCCGACCACCGCCGGGTGATTGCCGAAGCGCTCGGCCAGCGCGCGATTGATGCGCTGAACGAACAGGCGGTAGGTGGGCGAGGTATAGCAGTGATTCTGGCGCGTGCCGTAGAGGTTGCGGTGCATGGTTTCATTCACGCGCAGCACCTCGGGGTACTTCTGCGCCATCCAGGCCGGACGCGCGCCGCTGGGGGTGGCCAGCAGCACGTGTACGCCGTTTTCGTACAGCTTATTCAGGATTTCCTCCAGCCAGCCGAAGTCGTACACGCCCTCCTCCGGCTCGAGCGCCGCCCAGCTGAAGATGCCCACGCTCATCAGGTTGGAGTGCGACTTTTTCATCAGCCGCACGTCCTCGTCCCAGGTTCCGGGAATATGCCGCCACTGGTCGGGATTGTAGTCCCCGCCGTGCGCCATCGGTTGAAATTTCCAGTCTGCCATAAGCTTTTCCTCCCGCGCCTGCGCGCAATGTGCTTCATCCTTATTATACCAGACGCGGCGCGGAATGCACAAGGGGGAAACGGCGGAAAAACGCGCTTCCCGTACATTGCGGCATTGCGCGAAAAGCTCTTGATTTTGCGCGCGAAATGCGGTATGGTATAGGGAGATGGGGTTTCCCCCAGTTGATTACGACTTTTCAGGAGGTACACGTCGATGTATGAAGCACTGTTTGAGCAGGGCGTAGACCGCCGCGGCACCAGCTGCGTCAAGTGGGACACGCGCGAGACCACCTTTCACAACCCGCAGGCCACGCCGCTTTCCGTGGCGGACATGGATTTTCACGTGCCGCAGGAGGTCGTGGACGCGATCGCCGCGCGGGCGGCGCACGGCGTGTTCGGCTACACGGTGGAGATGCCGGGCGAGAAGCAGGCGGTTGTGGACTGGATGCGTGCGCGGCACGGCCTGAGCATTCAGCCGGAATGGATTCTGTCCTCGCCGGGCGTGGTGAACAGCATTCGCGTGGCGATCGGCGCGCTGACTCAGCCGGGCGACTCGGTGATCATTCAGCCGCCGGTGTACGGCCCGTTCGCCGCGAGCGTGGCGGACTGCGGCTGCAGGGTGCGCAAAAACTGCCTCAGGCGCACCGAAAGCGGCTGGGAGATGGATTTTGACGACCTGGAAAAGGCCTTCCAGGAGGGCGCGCGCGTGCTGCTATTGTGCAGTCCGCACAACCCGGTCGGCCGCGTCTGGCGCAGGGATGAGCTCGAGCGCGTGGTGCGCCTGGCCAAAAAGTACGGCGCGCAGCTGATCTGCGATGAAATCCACTCCGACCTGATCCTGCCCGGCTATGAGCACACCTGCCTTCTGTCGCTCGACCCGGACGCGATCGTGTTCGTCTCCTCGACCAAGACCTTCAACCTGGCCGCGCTGTCCCAGTCCTCCGCGCTCATCGCCAATCCCGCCCTGCGCGAGCGCTTTGCCGCCCGCGCGCACCGCACCGGCGCGGACGCGACCAACCTGTTCGGCCGCATCGCGCAGACGGCCGCCTATCAGAAGGGCGCGCAGTGGCTGGACGAGCTGCTGGTCTATCTGGACGGCAGCCGGGCGTTCGTTTCGGACTTCCTGGCCAAAAACCTGCCCATGATCCGCTTCGCCCGCCCCGAGGGCACGTACCTGATGTGGCTCGACCTGCGCGCGCTGGGCATGAAGCACGACGAAATGCTCGCCTTCTGCCATCAAAACGGCCTGGGCGTGACCAGCGGCCGGGCGTTCGGCGAGGAGGGCGACGGCTTCGTGCGCGTGAACCTGGCCACCCCCCGCAAAAACCTTGAGGAGGCGTTTACCCGCTTCGCGGCGGCGGTGCGGGCCCGATGAAGCGGCTCATTCCCCTGCTGCTTGCGCTGCTTCTCCTGCGCGCGGGGCAGGCCTGCGCCGGCGAGACGCGCGCGGAGGATTTCGGCATGGGCAGTTACCGCATACCGGTCATTCCCATCCAGTTCCCGAACGCGCGCTTTGACGCGGGCGAGCTCGAGCTGCTCGAGACCGCGCTGAGCGGCGCAAACGAGGATGTGCCCTACCGCAGCGTCAAAAGCTACTACCTCGAGTCCTCGTATGGCGCGCTCGACCTGACCTTCGACATCCTGCCCGTCTACACGACCGAGCAGGTGGCGCGCAGCTACGCCCGGCTCTATGAAAAGGAGACGGACGAGGACGAGTACCTGACCGAGGAGCTGATTCTTCAGGAGGCGATGACCGCGCTCGACGGCGAGGTCGACTTCTCCGTCTACGATCTGGACGCGGACGGCCTGCTCGACGGCGTGGTGATGATCTACTCCTACCCCATGAACTACGATTCCGACGACACGCTGTGGTGGGCCTGGCAGAACCAGAGCACGCTGCCCGGCGAATATGACGGCCTGGCGCTCGACTACTACCTTTGGCTGGGCGTCGACTCGCTCTACGAGCCCACCGGCCTGATGGAGCAGGTTCCCTGCGCGCTGACCCTGATTCACGAGACCGGGCACCTGCTGGGCCTGATGGACTATTACGACACCTTGTTCGGCGACAGCGTGTCCGGCGGTCTGGGCGGCGCGGACATGATGGACGACAGCGTGGGCGACCACTGTTCCTTCAGCAAGCAGGAGCTGGGCTGGATCGAGCCGGTTCGCATCGAAGGCCCCGGCGAGTACACCATTCGCTCCTTCTCGGAAACCGGAGACGCGCTGCTGCTGAAAAAGCCCAACGCGAAGGTCTCCCTGCTCGACCGGCTGGCGGGCATCACCGCGATTGAGCAGTACGAGTACCTGCTGATCGACCTGTACACCCCGGACGGCCTGAACGCCCCCTTCGCCGAGGCGGGCGAACTGTTCAGCCAGGCCGGCGTGCGGGTGTATCATATCGACGCGCGGCCCAACCGGCAGGAGGGCTGGTACTGGGATCCCTATCTCTATAACAACTCCACCGGCGACCGCCCGCTCATCCGCCTCGTCGAGGCCGACGGCGACGGCTCCATCCCCGATACCTCGGAATATGACGAGGGCGGTCGGGCGCAGGACAGCGACCTGTTCCACGCGGGCGACGCGCTGACGGACTTTTGCTGGTACGACGGCAGGCCGCTCGGCTATACCCTCCGCGTCGAGCGCCTGGAAAACGGCGAGGCAACGCTGATCGTCGAGGAATAATCACGCCGAAGCGCGCTTGACTTCTCAGGCGCGCTTCAGCTTGTCAAAAAAATTTGACAAGCTGGTGGCCGGGGAAGCACGCTCCCCCGCCAGGTGCCGCGCCTCAAATCTACGGTTTGAGCCGTCGGCAGTTTCGCCAAGGGCGAAACCTGAAAACCCAAAGGGTTTTCAGCCTCCCTGCCACCCTCTCCAGTCTCCGCTAAAAATCAAAGTTTTTTCGGGCGCGGAGCCTGCAGGGAAACGATTTTTGCTCTGGAAAATGGGATTTACAAAAACCGCCCCGTGCTCACGCTGCGCATTTACACTGCTCGAGTCGGCAACGCCGACAAGAGTTTTTCGGAGAATTCCGGAAAACCGGAGAAATCAGCCGCTCCAATTTATGGCGGCTGGTTTCGTGTTCTGTCCGGCGGCAGCAGGCGGGTGCAGGCTCAGCCTGCCCGGCGGCAGCAGGTGGCAGTCGGCACTGCCGACCGGCAGCAAGTGGAGATAGGCACTGCCCGGTCGAAAGGGCTGCGGCCCTCTCGAGCTCTCCGGGGTTTTTGACAGTCCGAAGCGCGCTTGACTTCTCAGGCGCGCTTTGCTATCATATCGTCAGAGAAACGTTTCTATTTGATCGATCGGAGGGGTTTTCATGACGGATACGCAGTGGTTCCGGGAGGCGGGGTTCGGGCTGTTCATACACTGGGGGCTGTACGCCCTGCACGGCCTGGGCGAATGGGCGATGTACACCTCGGCGATACCGGCGGAAAAATACCGCGCGCTGGCCGGCCGCTTTCAGCCGGGGCGGTTCGACGCAGACGAATGGGCGCGCCTGGCCTGCGGCGCGGGCATGAGGTACATGGTCATGACCGCCAAGCACCACGACGGCTTCTGCCTGTTCGACACCCGGACGACCGGCTTCTGCAGCGCGAAAACCGCGGCCGGGCGCGACTTCGTGCGCGAATACGTGGACGCGTGCCGCCGACACGGCCTGCGGGTGGGGCTGTACTTTTCGGTCAAGGACTGGCAGTACCCGGGCTATTTCAACGGCCCGCAGAGGGATCCGGAGGGCTGGGCGGAGTTCATGCGGGTCTACGAGGCGCAGCTGCGCGAGCTGCTGACCGGCTACGGAAAAATCGACATTCTCTGGTTCGACGGCGGCGACGCGCCCCACTTCGGCCTGGTCGATTACCCGCGCGATGCCTGGCAGGCCGGCCGGCTGGAGAAGCTGGTGCGCGAGCTGCAGCCGGGCATACTGATCAACGGGCGCGCCGGCATGCGCGCCGACTTCGGCACCCCCGAGCGCACGGGCTACGGCGTGATGGCCGCCTCGGACAGGCCGCAGGAAATCTGCGACTCGCTGACCGCCGAGGCCTGGGGATACCGCCCGGGCGATCCGTGCATCAGCCTGCGCGAGGTCATGGAGCGAATCCGCGGCGCGGCGGTCAACGGCTGCAACCTCCTGCTCAACGTCTCTCCCGACCCGGACGGCCGCATTCCGGACGAGCAGCAGGCGCTGCTTCGGCGCGTGGGCGACTGGATGCGCGCAAACGGCGAGGCGTTCTACGGCACCACGCGGCAGCTTCCCCCCTGGTTCGAGGGCACCTCCTTCGGGCCGGTCGCCACGAAGGGGCGATTTGCCTATCTGCTGATGAACCGCAGGCCCTATGAGGGCCGGGTCTTTTTGTGGAAGCTCGCGGGCGAGCCGGCCGCCGCCTGCATGCTGTCCACGAAGGCGCCGCTCACCGCCTGCCGCGCGCAGGGGCGAATCGAGATTTCCGGCTTCAGGGAGCGTGATTTCGACGAAATGTATCCGGTCGTTCGCCTGGAGTTCGCCGAGCCGGTGCGCGCCGCCGATCCCTTCGCCCTCTTCCCCCGCTGAGCGGCCTTCCTCAGGAAATTCTAATCCGCGCGCGCGTTGACAAGCGCAGACGTTTGTATTATAATAGCTTCCCTGAAAACCGGCGCTTACGACAAAGGAGGCCTCTATGCAAACCAATCTGTCCCTGCTGCTCGGCCAGAACGCGCTGCTGGAAAGGCAGGCGGCGCAGTCCCTGCTCGCGCTCAACGAGGAAACGGAGGCGCACGGCCTTCGCCTGACCGAAGACCAGGCGCTTTCGCTGGTGGCCGCCCGCGCGGAGAGTCTGAAGAAAACCGGCCGCGTCGAGTTCGGCGGCGGGGTGATCGAGCGATTGATCCGGGCGTTTTGCGATTCGCCCTACCTCTGCCAGGACAGCTATGCCGAGACGCTGCGCGCACTGATCGACCTGTTCTACGAGTTCAAGAACGAGACGCTCGATCTGCTCTCGGACGCGGAGCTGGCCGCCTTCATGAAGCAGGCGTTCAACGGAGTATGCGCCGGGTCGATCGACCTGCTGGCCTGGCAGGCGCTGCCCGCGCTGGCGCAGCATCTTCACGAGGGGCGCAGCTTCAGGAGCTTCCGCCTGGATACGGAGGCGTGGGTATGAACGAGCTGTCTCGCGCCTCCTCCCTGCGCCCGGAGAAGCTGGACGCGCGATGCTATCTGCAATCGCTGACCGGGCAGGCGCTGCGCCTGGGGCTGATGACGGACGGCCAGTTTCAGTCGCTGCAGGAAAGCCTGCTGACGCTGCTGGCCGCGCAGACCGACAAGTTCAATCGCGGCCGGAGCAGCTCCATACGGCTTGAGCAGGCGCAGGAGCTGCTCGCCAGTCTGCTGTTCGTGCTCAGCCTGCGGCTCAAGGCCGAGGAGTCCCCCGAAAAGGCGCTCGAAACGCTCCAAAATGTGCCCGTTTCGGTGCTCTACGAGGACGGAATCGCGCTTGTTCGCCGCCGGTTGAGCCTGTGCCGGCTGATGCAGCAGCGAATCCTGTCCGGTCTGTTCCGCACGCCCAACCGCTTCTATCGCCTGACGATCGAGGAGGGCGTGAACGGCTTTTTCAGGCTCTACCGCCCGCAGTTTTCCGCCCACGAAATCCACATCACCGCCGATTATCCGCCGCTTCTGGGCAGGCCGGCGCTGGACGGCGTGGAGTTTATCGAGCAGTATCTGCGCTCCGTCGAGGCCGAAAACGCCATCCTGCGCCAGTTTGACCCGGACGACGTGCATCGAGTGCTGCTCAGTCTGTCCCGCGAGTACGCCGACTCCCCGATCAACCTGCTCGAGTATCCGCTGCTCGCGGCGCTGGGACTCGGGCTGCTGGGCAGGAATCCCTGGCGTCTC
The DNA here is from genome assembly GCA_934647145.1 of uncultured Clostridia bacterium. Classification (GTDB taxonomy): domain Bacteria; phylum Bacillota; class Clostridia; order Christensenellales; family Aristaeellaceae; genus CAKUFI01. The sequence continues at coordinate 3,632 of CAKUFB010000061.1, read as the reverse complement.
AGGCTGAGCGCAGACGATGTGAACCGGCTCGCGGCGCTGCTTTCCCCGCTGGACGTGTCCGCAATTCGCGCACAGCTCGTTCAGGCGCTCGAGGCGCTGCGGGAGCGTTTGCCTGTCCATGCCTTCTCCTATGCGCAAAAATGCCTCCCCCGGCTCGCATCGCACATCCATACCGCCGCGCGCGCCGGCATGCTTGAGCGCACCTTCCTGACCCCCGCCGGTGTGGAAAGCGAAGCCGAACTGCTGCTGAACTACGGCGAACGCATGACGGACGCCGAGTATCAGCGGCTGCTCGACGCGCTGCGGCCGGTTCAGGGCGAGGCGCGCGTGCGCCTGACGCTGGCGGGCGTTCACTCCCTGGCCGACTTTATCGACCTGCTGAGCGATCTGTCCTGGCGCGAGGAAGACCTGAACCTGCTGGTGCGCAGTCTTCCATACGCGGACTTTCTTGCGCTCACGCACCTCTACCCGGACTGCTCAGCGCTCGAACGTCCCGCCGAACGCATGCTGCATCAGGCGCTTTTCGCCCGGCGCGCCGCGCTCTCTCCCGCCGAAAGGCGCCGTTTCGACGCCGCGCTGGCACGGATTCGGGAGTCGGACTGAGTCCGCGCCCACCTGCCGCCCGGCAAGCAAGCTTCGGTGGGGGTCTGGGGGAGCGGTCGGCAGGGCCGACGGCCACTTGCTGCCGCGCATCCTATTGTCAGGCTATGCGCTATTCAAGAGCCTCCCCCAGCGAGGGCGGGCAGCGCCCGCCACTGCCGCCCTCTCCAGTCTCCGCTAAAAATCGAAGATTTTTCGGGCGCGGAGCCTGCAAGGAAACGATATTTTCTCTGGAAAATGGGATTTACAAAAACCGCCCCGTGCCCACGCTGTATATTTGCACTGCCCGAGTCGGCAACGCCGACCGTCAATCCACGGAGAATTCCGTGGATTCGGAGAATTCGGGAACTCGAATCTATGGTTCCCGAATTCGTCGCCAGAACCCGCGGCAGCAGGCGGGTGCAGGCACTGCCGACCGGCAGCAAGTGGAGCCGGGCACTGCCCGGTCGAAAGGGCTGCGGTCCTCTCGAGCTCTCCCGGTTTTTTGACAGTCAGAAGCGGCCGAGGGACGTACACATAATTGATTTGAAATGGACTGATATAATGAACTATTCGCTTGCGCCGATGGAAGGGCTGACAGGCTATGTGTACCGGCAGGCTCACCGGCGGTTTTATCCCGGTCTGGCGCGCTACTACACTCCTTTTCTCTCCCCTGTCAGAGATCGCGCGCTGACCACCCGGGACAAAAACGAAGTGCTGCCCGAGCACAACCGGGGCGTTCCGGTCACGCCGCAGATCCTGACCCGGTCGCTCGACGACCTTTTGTGGGGCGCACAGCTGCTCCGCGAAATGGGCTACGACGAGATCAACCTGAACCTGGGCTGTCCCTCGGCCACCGTGGTTTCAAAGGGCAAGGGCGCGGGCTTTCTGAGCGAGCCGGACGCCATCGCCGCGCTGCTCGACGGCTTTTTTTCAGCGGACGCCGGCATGCGCCTGAGCGTCAAGACCCGGCTGGGGATGGAGGATCCGGCGGACTTCGAATGCCTGCTGGAGGTTTATAACCGCTTCCCGCTCAGCGAGCTGATCGTGCATCCCCGCGTGCGGGCCGACCTGTACAAACGCCCCACCCGGCCTGAATACGCCGCGCTGGCGCTTCGTGAAAGCCGCGCGCCGGTCTGCTACAATGGCGATCTGTTTTCGCGCGAGGAGGTCGACGCGCTTTCTGGGCGCCTTGCCGGGCTTCAGCGCGCCATGCTGGGACGCGGCCTGCTGGCCAGCCCCGGTCTGCTCACCGGCGATGCGGACGCCGCACGTCTGCGCGCCTTCCATGACGCGCTTCTCGAGGGCTATGCGCGCCAGCTCTCCGGCGATCAGAACGTGCTGTACCGCCTCAAGGAGCTGTGGTTTTACCTGCGCTACTCCTTCATTTCGCCGGAAAAGTACTTCAAGCGCATCAGAAAATCGAGCTCGCTCAGGGAGTATCTGACCGCCGTCGACCAGCTTTTCGAGCGCTGTCCGCTCGACCCCGCGCCCCGCTTCATCGCCCCGTAAACGATGAAGCCGGCTGGGCAGCAGACTAACTTCGGTGGGGGTCTGGGGGAGCGGTCGGCAGGGCCGACGGCCACTTGCTGCCGCGCATCCTGTTGTCAGGCTATGCGCTATTCAAGAGCCTCCCCCAGCGGGAGCGGGCAGCGCCCGACCGTCAATCCGCGAGAAACTCTTGCGGATTCGCAGAATTCGGGAAGTCCAATTTATGCTTCCCGAATTCGTCGATAGAACCCGCGGCAGCAAGTGGAACCGGGCACTGCCCGGCGGCAAGCAACCGGGTGCAGGCTCAGCCTGCCGAGAGCGCCTGTTTCAGGCCTTTTCCCGCACGAACTGATTGCGCTGCGGGTCGTAAACATATCCGATACGCTTCAGGGGCGCCTCGATCGCGTCCCGATCCTGATCCGTCGCCGCGCAGAGCTCCTCGAGCGTGGGACAGCTGTCCCGCAGCTGCGTGTTGAGGTAGCTCAGCAGGATATAAGGATCCTTGGGCAGCATGGCGTTTCCTCCTTTCTTTGCCTGCGGCGGCAATCCCTACACCTCATAAAAGGCCTGCTCGACCGGCGTAAAGACCTCGACGCCCGGGAAGCGCTTCGCGGCCATGCGCACAAACGGCGCGCAGTCCATCCGCGCGGAGACCGGCGGAAAGGCGTCGTCAAAGTGGTCGAGCATCACGCGCCGCGGCGAAAACCCGGAAAGCATCCCCAGCGAATAGGAGAGCATGTCGCTGCGTCCCTGATAGGGGTAGACCAGCAGATCCACGTGCGCGGGGTAGGCCACGTCGTTTCGGCAGTTGGCCGAGCCGAGCAGGAACACGTGCTTTTCGCCCTCGATCACCTCATACGCCAGCACGTCCCGCCGCAGGTCGATGCGGAACTGGAGATTTTGCCGCTCGAGCATCAGTCCTTCGTGCAGGTGGTCGGGACGCGCCGCGCGCCGGACAGTCTGCCTGAGGATGGGGCGGTCGTAGAAGCAGTGCCTGCTCGCGTAGGCGCGCACCGTCAGACTGCCCACGCGCACCTCCTCCCCCGGCGCGATTTCCCGGAAGCGCGGCAGGTCGAAGTCCTGTTCCCGCGCAATGGCCAGCCCGCGCGCGTTGACGTAAACCGGACAGGCGCAGCGCGGCGTAATCGCGTTCATGTCCGCGAAGTGATCCAGATGCGGATGCGTGATGAAAATCGCCTGCGCGCCGGAAAGCGCCTCCAGCGGGAAGGGCGGCAGACCCGTGCTGAAGGTCTTCAGGTATGGATCAAACCAGGCGCTTCCCTCTTTTCCCTCAATCCGCAGCGAGGCGGCGCCCAGCCAGGCGATTCGCATATAACTCCTCCTTGCAGGCAGGGTCGGCAGTGCCGACTGCCACTTGCTGCCGCCGGTTCGGGCGGCGAATTCGGGAACCATAGATTCGAGTTCCCGAATTCTGCGGTTTTTCGGGAACTCCCGAAAAACTCATGTCGGCGTTGCCGACACCCATCTACTACCGGACGGCAGGGCCGACTGCCACTTGCTGCCGGTCGGCAGGGCCGACGGCCGGTTGCTGCCGCCGATTC
>CAKUFB010000060.1 GCA_934647145.1 uncultured Clostridia bacterium | reverse complement strand
TCGCAACCCTCTCGAACTTTCAATCGCGCCCAGCGGCGTGTACGGTGGGCGCGGGACGATTTTTGCGCCGGAAAATCCCATTTTCCAGAGAAAAAATCGTTTCCCTGCAGGCTCCGCGCCCGAAAAATCTTTGATTTTTAGCGGAGACTGGAGAGGGTGGCAGAGAGGCTGAAAACCCTTTGGGTTTTCAGGTTTCGCCCTTTGGCGAAACTGCCGACGGCTCAAATCGAAGATTTGAGGCGCGGCACCTGGCCGGGGAGCTTGCTTCCCCGTCCACCAGCTTGTCAAAACCTTTTTTGACAAGCTGGCGCCGCCCCCTCTTTGCGGGGAGCGGCGTTTTTCTATGCCTTTTTCCAGTGCCCAAGCTGCGGAATCTGCGCCTCGAAATAGGCGCGAGCCTGCTCGGCGGGGAACTGGTCGCCGGACAGGCGCTGCACAAGGAAGTCGATCAGCGTCTTCTCGTCCTTGTAGGCGAATTCGCCGCCCGCGTAGCACCACTTGCAGTAGTCCTCGTTAAATTCGCCGCCCGGTTCGCGGCTCGTGGTCGAGTCATCCAGCGGCATGCCGCAGCACTGGCAGATCAGCTGCCTGGGCGAGCCGAGCAGCGTGTTGATCGACACATCGTAGAGCCGTGAAAGCAGCTTGAGCGTGTCCACGTTCGGGGTGGTGTCGCCCGACTCCCAGCGGGAAACCGCCTGGCGGGTCACAAAGACCTTCTCGGCCAGCTCGTCCTGCGTCAGGCCGTGCTTTTTCCGAAGCTCCTGAAGAATCTCCTTTGTTTCCATCTCAATCACCTCGCAGGCAGTATAGCACGTTTTTCCGCGGCGCGCAAGCAACTGCCTGTTGCCCTGTCAGGGCGAAAAAAAGAGACGCTCCGCAGTGGAACGCCTCTTTTTATATCGTTTAGGAAACCGAGCTTTCCGGCAGCTGATTGTACTCGACCACCGGCTTGGCATGCCTGAGCACGCAGTCCTCATTCACGACGCAGCGGGACGCGTTCTCCATCGAGGGCAGGTCGTACATGGTGTCCATCATGACCTCCTCGATAATGGCGCGCAGGCCGCGCGCGCCCGACTTGCGCTTGAGCGCCATCTTCGCAATGGCCGTGAGCGCCCCGTCGGTGAAGACCAGCTCCACGCCGTCCAGCGCCAGCATCTTGCGATACTGCTTGGTCAGCGCGTTGCGGGGCTTGAGCAGGATGCTCTTGAGCGCCTCCTCGTCCAGCTGGTCAAGCGTTACGATGACCGGCAGACGGCCGATGAACTCAGGAATCAGGCCGAACTTGAGCAGATCCTCCGGCTGCAGCTGAGCCATGAGCTCCTTGTGATCGGCCTCGGTCTTGGAGCGGATCTCCGCGCCGAAGCCCATCATCTTCTTGCCGACGCGATTGGCGATGATCTTCTCGATGCCGTCGAACGCGCCGCCGCAGATGAAGAGGATGTTCGTCGTGTCGATCTGAATGAAGTCCTGATGCGGGTGCTTGCGGCCGCCCTGCGGAGGCACGGAGGCCACCGTACCCTCGAGGATCTTGAGCAGCGCCTGCTGCACGCCCTCGCCGGACACGTCGCGGGTGATGGAGGGGTTCTCGCTCTTGCGGGCGATCTTGTCGATTTCGTCGATGTAGATGATGCCGCGCTCGGCGCGCTCCACGTCGTAGTCGGCGTTCTGGATCAGGCGAAGCAGGATGTTCTCCACGTCCTCGCCCACGTAGCCCGCCTCGGTCAGGCTGGTCGCGTCGCCGATGGCGAAGGGCACGTTGAGGATCTTGGCCAGGGTCTGAGCCAGGTAGGTTTTGCCGCAGCCGGTCGGGCCCAGCATGACGATGTTAGACTTCTGGAGCTCCACGTCGTCGTCGGGTGCCGCGGCCTGGTGCAGGGAGTTGATGCGCTTATAGTGGTTGTAAACCGCCACGGACAGCGCCTTTTTCGCCTCGTCCTGGCCGATGACGTACTGGTCGAGGATTTCCTTGATTTCGCGGGGACGCTTCAGCTCGGTCGACGCGCTCTGCGCGGGATGAACCGACTGATTCTCCATCACGATTTCGTGGCACAGCTCGATGCACTCGTTGCAGATGCATACGCCCGGGCCGGCCACCATGCGCTGAACCTCGTCCTGCGTCTTGCCGCAGAAGGCGCAGCGCCGCGTTTCTTCACGATTGTTTGCCATATTCCGCCTTTCCGAAATTACCGCCGGGGAGCGATAATCTCATCGATCAGGCCATAGGAAAGCGCCTCTTCGGCCGTCATGAAATGGTCGCGCTCGACGTCCTTTTCGAGCTGCTCGAGCGGCTTTCCGGTATTGCCTGACAGGATTTCATTCATCTTACGCTTCACGCGCAGAATCTGTTCGGCGTGAATGGCGATGTCGGTCGCCTGGCCCTGCGCGCCGCCGCTGGGCTGGTGAATCATGATCTCGGCGTTGGGCAGCGCCTTGCGCTTGCCCTTCGCGCCCGCGGCCAGCAAAAACGCGCCCATCGACGCGGCCATGCCGATGCACAGCGTGGAGACCTCACAGCGCAGGTAGCGCATCGTGTCGTAGATCGCCATGCCGGCGGTCACGGAGCCGCCCGGGCTGTTGATGTAGAGCATGATGTCGGCGTCGGGATCTTCCATTTCCAGGAAGAGCATCTGCGCCACGACCAGGTTGGCGGAGTCGTCGTTCACCTCTCCGCCCAGGAAAACAATGCGATCCTTCAGCAGGCGCGAGAAGATGTCGTAGGACCTCTCGCCCCGGTTGGTTTGTTCAATGACGTACGGTACGAGATTCATCTGTACGCACCTCCAATAAAATGAAATGATGATAGCATATGCGCCGCTTCCGCCTGTTTCGCGAAAGCGGCCGCACGAAGCCCCTGCGGCGGGAGGATTCCCCGCCGGCATGGGCGCGATTCACTCAGGCCTCGGGCTCCACGGCGGAGTCCTTGAGCAGCTCAATGGTCTTGAGCATCTTGCAGGTCTTCTCGAAGTAGCCGCGGTCGGAATCGGTCAGCGAGTCGATGAACTTCTGCTTGTTGTCGCCCATGTTCTCGGCATACTTCTCGATCTCGGCGTCGACCTCTTCCTTAGTGGGCTCGATCTTCTCCGCATCGCAGATCGCCTCGAGTACCAGGCGGGTCTTGACGTCCTTCTCCGCGCCCTCCTTGAGGGTTTCGCGCATCGCGTCCATGGTCTGGCCGGTATACTTCATGTAGGTGTCCATGTCCAGACCCTGACGGCGCATGTTCATCGCGAACTCGTTGATCCGCTCGTCGATGCGCTCCTCGACCATCGCCGCGGGAATGTCCACGGTGGCGTTCTCGGTGACCTTCTCGATCACGTCGTTTTCAAAGGCGTAATCGTCGCGCTGCTGGGCGCTCTTGGTCATCTTCTCGGTCAGATCCTTCTTGTACTCCTCGAGGGTATCGAACTCGGAGACGTCCTTGGCGAACTCATCGTCCAGCGCGGGCACGTCCTTCTCCTGGATGGCCTTGACGGTCACCTTGAAGGTGGCCTTCTTGCCCCTGAGGTTCTCGGCGTGATAGTCCTCGGGGAAGGTCACGTTCACGTCCACGGTGGAGCCGACCTCGGCGCCGACCAGCTGATCCTCGAAGCCGGGGATGAAGTTGCCGGAGCCCAGCACCAGGCGGTAGTCCTTGGCGGAGCCGCCCTCGAACTTCTCGCCGTCGCACTCGCCCTCGTAGTCGATCGTCACCTGATCGTCCAGCTTGGCGGCGCGGCCGTCGATGTCAATGTAGCGGGAGGCGCGCTCGCGGGCGCGTTCGATTTCGGCCTTCACGTCGTCCTCGGTGACCTCGGTGTGGTTCTTGTGCACGGCCACGCCCTTGTACTGGCCCAGCGTCACGTCGGGCTTGACAAACACCTCGACGGAAAACTCCAGATCCTTGCCGCTGCCGATGGTCTTGAGCTCGAACTCGGGACGGTCGACGGGCTCGACGCCGTGCTCCTTGATCGCCTCGGAATACACGCTGGGGAACAGCTCGTCGATCGCGTCCTCGTAGAACACGCCTTCGCCAAACTGCATCTCGATCACCTTGCGGGGCGCCTTGCCCTTGCGGAAGCCGGGAATGTTCAGGCGAGAGCGATTCTTGCGGTAGGCCTTTTCCATCGCCTCTTCAAAACGGGCGGCTTCCACCACAAAATCCAGTCTGACCTTATTGGAACTGAGCTTCTCCATCGTAGATTTCATCTTGATCTATCCTCCTGTAGCGCGGCTGGGCCGCAAAAGTCATCATACACAGACCAAAGGATTCTATCACATTCGGGAGGAAATTGCAACAGGCAATTCCCGAAAGTAATCTTGATTCTGTGTTATCTTCCTGTGTCCTCGGCCGGCTCGCGCGGGTTTCTTCAATATATATGCCTCGCGTCCTTGTTTTATGCCTTTTCGCGCAGACGGCTCAGCCAGTGCGTAAAGCGCGGCTCCGGCTCGGCCTCAAAGAGCATTCTTTCGCCGGTCGTGGGGTGCGTAAAGCCCAGCCTATAGGCGTGCAGCAGCTGTCCGCCCTCGACCGGGTAAGGCGACTTTTTCGGGCCGTAAACCGGATCGCCCAGCACCGGGTGACCCAGCGAGGCCATGTGTACGCGAATCTGGTGCGTGCGGCCGGTGGTCAGGCGCGCCTCGATCAGGCAGGCTCCGCGCAGCTCCTCGAGCAGGCGGTAATGCGTGTGCGCGGGTCTGCCGCCGGGCACGATCGCCATTTTCTTGCGGTCGGTGGGATGCCGGCCGATCGGGCCGTCCACGTCGCCCTCGGGCTGCTTCAGGCGGCCGATCAGTATCGCCTTGTAGGCGCGCTCGACCGAGTGCTCCCTGATCTGCTCGGCCAGGATCAGGTGACTGCGGTCGTTCTTGGCCACCAGCAGCAGACCTGAGGTGTCCTTGTCGATCCGGTGCACGATGCCCGGCCGAATCTCGCCCCCGATGCCGGACAGGCCGTCCAGCTTCATCATCAGCGCGTTGACCATCGTGCCGTCCGGGTTGCCCGCGGCCGGATGCACCACCATGCCCGACGGCTTCATGACCACGGCGAGATCCGCGTCCTGATAGATCACCTGAAGGGGCAGATCCTGCGGCTCAATCTCGACCGGCTGCGCCTCATTGACCTCGAGCGCGACCGACTGGCCGGTCTTCAGCGCCTGGCCGGGCTTTGCCGCCCGCGCGCCGTCCACCTGCGCCTGACCGTCGCGAATCAGCCTTTCCACCCGGGAGCGGGTCAGGCTCGCCTTCTCGGCCAGGAACAGGTCGAGCCGCGCGCCCGCCTCGTCCGCCGTCACCCTCCACTCACTTCGCGCCATCGCGTGTTCCTCCGTAAAACAGCACCGCAGCCGCCAGCCAAATCGCGCCCGCGGTGATCAGTATGTCCGCCAGGTTGAAGATGGCGAAGCGCACGAACAGCAGCTCGATGAAGTCGGTCACGTATGAAAAGCACAGCCGGTCGATCAGGTTGCCCGCGCCGCCCGCAAGAATCAGCAGCAGCGGGATGCGAAAACGCCTCGGCTCCTGCCGGTGGGTCAGCAGCCAGATCAGTATGCCTGCCACGAGCAGCGCCGTCAGCGCCGTCAGAAGCCCCGTGCTGCCCGAAAAGCTGCTGAACGCCGCGCCGGTGTTCTCGCTGTACCGAAGGCCCAGCACGCCCGGTATGAGCGTCCTGGAGCCGACCGGGCGAAGAGAAGCGCGCGCCGCGTACTTGGTCGCCTGGTCGAGCGCAAGCAGCAGCAAAACCGCGATGCCCTCCAGCAGCATGCGCTCTCCCCCCTTTTTCTTACAGTCTCTCCAGCACCAGCCGCGCCAGCTCCGCCAGAAACCCGCCGATCAGCGGCAGGTTCTTCTTCGCCAGGTTCTGCAGCAGCATCACGACCAGCGCGCCCAGTATACTGAAGCCGACCGCCGTGCCCGCGCCCCGCGCAAGACCCAGCAGAAAGCTGTTCGCCAGCTGCCGCTTTCGGTTGTCCACGTATTTCAGGTATTCCTCAAAGCGCATGCGCTCGAGCGAGGTCAGCATGCGCTCGACCTGTTCGCGGAGCAGGCCGTCCTCTTTCCTGTGACGCACGCGCTCACCTCCCGGCAGGGCTTTCCTCTATTCTGCCCCGTTTTCCGGAAGAATTTCACGCGCTCGAAAAACAAGCCCCGCGCAAGGCGAGGCCTGTCAATGCGTATCCCCTGAATTACTTCTTTTCTCCGTCCTGATACAGGCTTTCGTCCGCCTTGAGGATGTGAACCTGATCCTCGACCAGGCGCAGGAAGCGGGCGCGGTAGTCGGCGGCGGCCTTCTTCATTTCCTCGGTTTCGGCACGCAGCGCCTCGGCCTCGACCTGGGCGGCGGAGTTGATGGCGGCGGCCTTTTCCTCGGCGGCGGCGATCATCTGATTGGCCTTCTTGCGCGCCTCGGCGACCGTCTCGTCGGCGATCTTCTGGGCGCTGATCAGCGTGTCGCGCAGGGTGAGCTCCAGGTTCTTGAAGTACTGCGGCTCGTTGATGGCGCTGACCTCGGCCTTTTCGGGCGCGGGCTCGACGGCCACGACGGCGCTCTCCGCGAGGACGGCGGGCACGGCCTTCGCCTGGGCGGCGGCCTCGCGCAGCTCCTTGAGCTCCTGGCTCATCTTGAGGTTCTCGCGCACGAGCGCCTCGGTCTGGTCGGCCAGCTCGTCCAGGAAGTCCTCCACCTCTTCGGTGTTATAGCCCTTCACCTGACGGGAAAACTCCTTTTCGCGAATATCCTTGATCGAAATCATTTCGCTCTTCTCCTTTACTATGGCGTTTCGAAAAACCTTTATGCAGTTGTTTCGACGGACAGGCTGTAATTCCTGCCCCACGCGCATGATTTTCCTGTTAAGTTACGTTCCGGCGTAGCGGAAAATCGTGACGGACAGGCGACCCTTGCGCGTCAGGCCGCCCACCTCCTCGAGCCGGATGCGGCCGCACCCGCGCACGGAGATCACGTCGCCCGCCTCGACCGGCGCGTCGCAGCGAACCGTCTCGACGTGGTTGAGAAGCACCCGCTTTGCCGCGATCAGCTCGCCCGCCCGCGACCGGGACAGATCCAGTCCGGCCGAAAGCAGCGCGTCCAGCCGAAGCGAGGGCACCGTCTCGCGCACAAGCCGTCCCTCGGGCGGCGGAAGCTCGGGCGCGCCGTCTATCACGCGGCACCTGGCGCTGACCCGTCCCGCCCGTTCAAGGTTCGCGGCCACATAGGCGGCGACCTCCTTTTCGGCGAACAGGTACGCCTTCTCGCCGGAGAGCACAATGTCTCCCATCCGCTCCCGCTCAAAGCCGAGCGCCATCACGCTGCCCAGCAGATCCCTGTGCCCCGGCGAGCCGAAGCGCGCGTTCCAGGCGATTTCCACGCAGGCGAACGGAAAGGTCTCGGGCGGCGCGTCCAGGTAAAAGGCCGCGATGCGCCGCTCCGCGTCCGGGTAGCCGCCGCCGGTCATCAGGCGCACGCCCTTCGCGTTGGCCGCGGCAATGGCCGCCTGCAGCTGCGCGGGGTCGAGAAAGTGAGTAAACTGCGGCTCGGGCCGGACGCTCGCGCGCGTCGAGAGCTCCTTCATCCGGCGCAGCAGAAGCTCGTTCTCCATCGCCCTACAGCCTGATGAGAATCTCGTAGAGGACGCGCTGGAGAATCTGCAGCGCGATGATCGCCACCCAGGGCGTCAGGTCGACGCGAAAGCCCCATTCGATCAGCTTGCTGCCGATCGGGCGGAAGGGCTCGAGCAGCGGCTGCACCAGGCGGCTGACGAAGCGGAAAACCGGGCTGTCCGGCCGGGTGACCCAGCTCAGGATACAGTAGATGAAGATCAGCGCGGAGACAATGCGCGTGAAGTAGGAAACGCCCTGATAAATCGCCCAGGAAACGTCGCTCACGTTCGTCCCTCCTTATATGAGAATCGCGGAAAGCGCAACCAGTATGTGGCACAGGTAATATGTCGGCAGAACCAGCCTGTCCGCGCGGGGGTTGCCCGCGAAGTCGGCCTCGGCAATCATCGTATCGGAAAACAGCAGCAGCGCCAGCGCGCAGGCGTAGATCACGTCCCCGGTCATGAGCGAGAGCGTGAACCCGGCGACGCTGATCAGCGTGTAGGCCACTGCAGGAAGCCTCAGCGCCCTGGGAAGCGCGGAGGCGATGTGCAGCTTCAGAAACGCCGCGTACAGGCCGCACAGCAGCGCGCCGGTCACCAGCGCCATCGGCGAAAAGGTCAGGCGGGTCGCCGCCGAGGCGATCAGCAGCGCGTGTCCGGCGAAGAAGCCGCCGATGCCGAAGACGTAGGTTCGGTCGTCTCCGAAGCGATGCGCCATGAAGTAGTCGCCCAGCGCCGACACGAACAGCGCGCAGGCAATCAGCGCCGCGGCGGTCGACGCACTGTTGGTCAGCGCAATCAGCCCCGCCGAGAGGGTGGTCAGCGCGCTGAAGACATACCTGCCCGTTTTAAGGCGCGCCAGCGCAAGCAGCAGCGGAAGCAGCAGAAGGTACGCCATGGCCTTTCCTCCCTGAAGCGGAATCAGTAGTACTTGCGGCCCGGCTCCTCGCCGTGCAGACTGGCCACCTCGACGTTGCTGGGCGTGAACAGCCAGGTGGTGTCCGACGCCCGGCTGATCTTCGCGCTGATGGCGAAGGTCGCGCCGCTTAGCGTGTCCAGCGCGCGCTGGGCGGTTTCCTGGTTCATCGACACCAGGTTGACCAGCACGCTCTTCTTGGCCAACAGCGCCAGAATCACGTCCTTGCACTCGTTGACCGTGTGCAGGTCGTAGACCACCATCTGATGGCGGCCGGATGCGGGCGCCTCGTTCTCATAGGTCGCGTATTCGCCGGACATGTCCTCCATGCGGGGCGCGGACGGCTGCGGGCGGGCGGGCGCCTGGCGGTAGGGATTCCTGCGCTCGCCCTCCATGCCGAAGTCATACGCCTGCGGACGGCTCTGAGCGCGCGCGCCGCGATAGCCCGTTTCGTCGAAGGAGGGCACGGAGGTATAGCGCGGCGGCTGCGAGCCGGCCGGGGAATACCTCGAGGAGGAAGACGGACTGCGGTAATCGATGCGGCCGCTTTCCATCCAGTCGTCGCCGCTCTCGTAGCGATTGGACGAAGCGCGGGGCGCGGTATTTCGGGTATTCTGGCGGCGCGGCGCGGGCGTCTCGTCGAACAGATCGTCCATGTCGTCCTCGACGCGCGCGGCGCTTCTGGACGCGGGCCGGGCGTTCGAACGAGCCTTTCGAGGCGACGCCGCGTAGTCGTTTTCGTCTTCTTTTTCCGTATCCATCAGGCCGATAAAGTCCAGGAACTTGCCCAGACGCTTGTTCTTCTGATTGAACGCCATGGTTGGTTTTCCCCTTTCAAGCAAAAACCCTCTGCCGGGTCGAAAAAATCACATGCGAATATATTGTATACGATTTGCCGCAAAAAGTCCAATTAAACTGTGGTGAATCTTCAGCCCGCCAGCACATAATCGCCCGCGTTCAGCGTCCCTGCGACCAGCGGCGCGACCAGCGTGCGGCCGGACGAGCTGAGAATAACCTCCACCGGCACGAACGTATAGGATACGCCGTCGTACCTTCGCACGCCCTGCTGGCCGTTTTCGTACACCAGCGCGTCCGAGGAGACGTACAGGCCGTCGATCTGGGCGCTGATCGTGGCGCCGCCCGAGCGCTGATTGAGCAGCGGGCCGATCGGATCGGACATCTTCAGCAGCACCAGGCGATCGTTTCCCTGCTTCTGCACGCTTTCAACCGTGCATTCGTAAACCAGATCCTCAAAGCCCTCCAGCTGAAAAAAGAACTGCTGGCCGTTCACCGGGTTAAAATTCTGGTCGGAGCACAGCGCGGCCACATACCAGGCGTCCGGCCTGATCAGGCGATAGATGTTCGTGGTCAGGCGGGAGGCGGACGCGCTGAGCGGTTTTCCGGCGAGTATCGCGCGGGTTCTGTCGATCGTCATCTGACTGAGCGAGCCGGTGTTGACCGCTTCCTCATAGCCGTCCAGGTAAAAGCTCACCACGCACGCCTCGGGCGCGGTCTCCACGCTTCGCCAGGACTGGATGGTCGATTCCTGCTTGCTTTCCTGCTCGTAGAGCGTGGTCAGCTTGGTGTCCTCGCGGCTGTTCTGGCTCAGGTGGCTGCGTCTGGCCTCGATCGCCAGGTTGAGCTGCGTCACCAGGCCGGTCAGACTCCCGGATGAGGACTGGTTGACCAGGCGCTTGAGCTGCAGTGCGGTAGAATGCACCTCGTCGTTGAGCCGGTCGAGCCGGGTGTCCACGATGTCGGCCAGGATCTCGGTCTGATAGTCGCGGATGCTCTGGCGGATGGTTTCCAGCTTTTCCATCTGCTTGACGCTGTAGCCCGCCGAGTAGACATAGGCGATCTCGTCGCCGGCGCTTAAATAGGCTCCCTCCGACGCGACATACACCAGCGTGCTGTTGCTGTCCATCGAAACCGCCTGTTCATTGCGGATGATCACCGCCTGCACGCCGCGGGTATCGCTTTCCGTCGCCGCCGTCACCTGCTCGTAGCGCTGTCTCGGCCGGCGGAGCTGGTTGACCAGTATACAGGTGATCGTGCCCAACAGCAGGATCAAAAAGATGAAAAACCTCCCTGTGGGCTGGCGCTTGCTCATTGCGATCATTCCTCCCGGTACAGTTCAGACAATTATATCCGTTATTATACGCCCCTTCCGGTGTGATTGCAAGGGCATTCCTGTAAGGATGTGCGGACAAATCGCGCGCGGCGCGAATGTGTTGCCGAAATTTCATGGTTTGCGCGTTGACAGAGCGCATAAATTTCTATATAATACCTTTTGCGGAGGGAAGAGAAAATGTCTCGAATAGCTTTCTTCGTGGCCGGACGGCCGGTCTACTGGTACGGCATCCTGATCGCCGCCGCGCTCTTGGCGGGCACCCTGCTGGTCATGGCGCGCGAAAAGCGCTTCGGCCTTCAAAAGGACGACTCGCTGAACTTCGTGCTGTGGGCGGCGCCCGTGGCCATCGTGTGCGCGCGGCTGTATTACGTGGCCTTTTCCTGGGACGCGTATAAGGATGACCTGACAAAGGTATTCGCGCTGCGTGAGGGGGGCCTCGCCATCTACGGCGCGGTGCTTGGCGGCCTGCTGACCGCCATCGTGTTCGCGAAAAAGAAACGCATCCCGCTGGGCAGCCTGTGCGACCTGTGCGCGCCGGCGCTCGTGCTGGGACAGGCCATTGGGCGCTGGGGCAACTTCTTTAATCAGGAGGCCTTCGGCCGCGCGATCGCCGACCCGCGGCTGCAGTTTTTCCCGATGGGCGTGTACATCGAGGCACTGGGCGAGTGGCACTGGGCGACCTTCTTCTATGAGTCCTGCTGGTGCGCGCTGATCTTCCTTTTCCTGATGTGGGGCGAGCACAGGCGGTGCTTCAGGCGCGCAGGCGACGAGTTCATGGCCTGCGCCGTGCTCTACGCCGCCGAGCGGTGTGTGGTCGAGGGGCTGCGCACCGACAGCCTGATGCTGATGGGCGTGCGCGTGTCGCAGCTTTTAAGCCTGGGGGCGATGCTGCTGTTCGCCGTGATCCTGCTTGCCCGCGGGCCGAAAAAGGGCCTTAAATGGTTCATTCCCCTGCTGCTGAGCCTGAGCGCGCTGCTCTTTGCCGTGCGCGCGGGGCGGCTTTTCCCGCAGCTGGCCGCGTCCGCCGTTTCCCTGGCGCTGTTTGCGCCTTTATATAAAGTCACCATACCCTTGAAAGACATGACGCAAGAAAAGAGTGATTGACGATGAGAAACCTTTCCATGATGACCGACCTGTACCAGCTGACCATGATGTACGGCTATTACAAGAGCGATATGCTCGACAACAAGGCCGTCTTCGACATGTTCTACCGCCAGACCTCGGCCGTGACGCATTACGCGATCATGGCGGGTGTGGAGCAGCTGGTGGATTACATCAACAACCTGCACTTTGACGACGAGGACATCGAGTATCTGCGCTCGCTGAACCTGTTCG
>CAKUFB010000059.1 GCA_934647145.1 uncultured Clostridia bacterium | reverse complement strand
GCTGTACACCGGCACCGCGCCCGGAAGCACCAGCGCCCAGATGCTGTCGATCAGCCCCAGCTCGCGCACCAGCATATAGGACGGAATCAGGCCGCCGCCGAAGTACATCGTAAAGGTAAAGACGAACATCATCCAGTTCCTGCCCGGAAGGTCGCGCCGGGCCAGCGGGTAGGCCGCCGCCATCGCCATGACGATGTTGATGAACGCGCCGACGGCGGTATAGAGGATTGTATTGCCGTACGCCGTGAGGATGTTCCGGTTCTTGAAGACCGAGGCATAGCCCTCCAGCGACAGATCCATCGGCCAGAGCACGACCTTGCCGCTGCCCACCGCCTTGCCGCTTGAGAAAGAGGCCGAGAGCACATAGATGATCGGGTAGAGCGTGGTCACAAAGAAAAGCGTGAGAATGACCATGCAGATCACGGTAAAGACCTTATCCTGGCGGCAGCTTCGGATGCGCGAGGGCCGCGTAACGCGCTGAGTTACCATAGACTGCTCCCTCCCAACCTCTTGCAGATCGCGTTGACGCAGATCATCAGGGCGAAATTGACCACCGAATTGAACAGGCCGATCGCCGTACCGAACGAGAAATCGCCGCCGCCGGTCACGATGCCGACCTTATAGACATACGTGGAAATCACTTCGCTGTTGGACAGGTTCAGGTCGTTCTGCATCAGAAAGACCTTTTCAAAGCCCACGCTCATCACCCGGCCGGCCGCCATGATCAGCATGATGGAAGCCGTGGGCAAAATGCAGGGCAGGTCGATGTGCAGCACGCGCTGAAACCGCGTGGCGCCGTCGATCTCGGCGGCCTCGTGCAGCTCCTTGTCCACGCCCGAAAGCGCCGCGAAATAGATGATGGAGCTCCAGCCCGTGCTCTGCCACACGCCGCTCCACACGTACAGGTGCGCAAACGCCTTCGGCATGCCGAACAGATCCGGAGCCATCTTGCCGGTAAACGCCTTCCAGATCACGCCGAAGGCGCCGATGCGCGCGTTGAATATCTGCATCAGCAGGCCGACCATGACCACCGTCGAGATAAAATGCGGCATGTAGGTCACGGTCTGCACCACCTTGCGATAGCGCGGGAAGGGCACCGCGTTGAGCACCAGCGCAAAGAGAATCGGCACGGGAAAGGACGCAAACAAGCTGTAAAACGAAAGGCTCAGTGTATTCTTAATTACGCGGCCGAACTGGTAGGACTCAAAGAAGCGCCTGAAGTACTTCAGACCCACCCAGGGACTACCCCAGATGCCCTTGCGGATGTTGTACTGCTTGAAGGCCAGCACGATGCCGCCCATGGGCGCGTAAGCGAACAGCAGAATGAAAAACATGGGAACCGCCAGGAAAAGGTATAGCTGATAATTGGACAGTATCCGGCGCGTCAGCTTGTTCTTTTGCATACGAATCACTCCATCGCACAGAAGTAGAGGATACCCGCTCAGGGCCGAAGCCCTGAGCAGATAGACGCAATTGACGGGCGCAGTGCGGGTCGGTCAGGCGGTCTTGCGGTCGTAGGCGGCCTGCATGATCGAAACATAGTCCTCAAGGCCCATCTTGCGCAGCTCGGCCTGGAAGGCGTCCCAGCCGTCAAGGCTCTGGTTGCCCACGATGAAGGCCATGATCTGTTCCTTGGCGTAGGAATCGATGGCGGCCTGGATATCGGCCAGCTTCTCCAGCTCCTCGCTGGTGTAGAGCAGCGTACCCGGCATCTCGGCGGGCTGATGATCCTTGTAGAGGGTATAGTGCCTTTCCTCGGGAGAAATCGCGTTGAGCTCCTCCTCGGTCAGATCCGATACCTTCTTGCCGACTTCGACCAGGTTGATGATGTTCTCCATGGTGGTGAAGAAGGGCATGCACTCGCTGTTCCAGATGTTGTTGTTCACCTTGCCCCAGATGTTCTCCGTCTTCGCGTACAGCACGCGGTCGTAGTCGCCGCTGCTGAAGGTCAGCTTCAGCTGCCGGATCTCTTCCGGATCGCTCGTCCAGTTCTCTCCCTCCACGCCGCAGGCGAACAGGGCGCGCCACCTGGAGGCGTAGTTGATTTCCGCCATCCGGAAGCAGAGCTCAGGATCTTTGGCATCGCAGGTGATGTACACCTTGCCGTTGGAGCTGGCGGGAGAGGAGGCGGCGCAGGCGACGCCGTTCGGCCCGGTCAGCGGGGCGATAATCGAGTAGGCGGCGTCCGTTTCAGGGGTGGTGAAGTTGCTGTTCGAGCCGCAGCAGACCGCGCCCACCAGCAGCTCGTCGCCGTTGATGACGGCCTTCATCTGCGTCTGATCCTGGGTGAAGCAGAGCGGGTCGATCAGGCCTTCGGCGTACATGTCGTGCAGGTAGGCAAGGCCCTCCCTGAACGCGTCCTGGGTGTAGGCGGGCGTTATCCTGCCGTTTTCCACGTTCATGTAGTTGGCGGAGGGGTTGGCGTGGTTGAAGGAGCCCAGCAGGAAGGCTTCGATGCTGCCGCCCCAGGTGAGGCTCGAACCGGTGAGCGGGATTTCGTCGGCCGCGTCGCCGTTGCCGTTCATGTCGTGGTCGCGGAAGTAGACCAGCATCTCCCGGAACGCGTCCAGGGTGGTGGGAATCTCCAGACCGGCCTGCTCCAGCCACTGCGTGTTCACGCGCATGCGGTAGGGCATCAGGTTCCAGAGGTTCTGGTCATAGGAGGGCAGCGTATAGATCTCGCCGTCGGGCATGATGCAGTTGGCCAGCATCTCGTCCACCAGCGCCGGGTCGCAGCGCAGATCCGCCACGCGGCTCATCAGGTGCGTGGTCAGCTCCGGGTTGTCCCAGTACTGCTTCAGCGGAGCCAGCACGCCCTGCTGCGCCCAGTTCCAGATCATGTTGTTGTTCAGGGCGCAGCAGATCATGTCGGGCAGCGCCGAGCCGGAGGAGACCATCACGGGCAGCTTCTGATCGATGTCCTCCAGCAGCAGAAAGTCGATCTCTACATTAAATTCCTTCTCCAGCGCCAGCGTGTAGGCGTTGGTGTCGTAGTCCACCACGTTGGTGTTCAGGGCAAGCGCGATGGATACGGTCGTGGGGGCTTCCTCCGCCGCGGCGAAGGAGCAGCAGCTCATGGTCAGGATGAGCGCCAGGAGCAGGGTCAGGGTCTTCTTCATGGTCTTAACACTCCTTTTCTTCTTTTATCGATCGATGTGACTGCGCCGTCAACACTGTCTTCATTTTATTGACACGCGCTCTTTCTGTCAACTAACACTTCCTGCATTCACTCTCAGTGACTGTATGAGACGGTCTCAGTTTCTGACCGGCATATCAATTACTGAACGAGAGCGTTTTCTGATTGACATTTCCTGCTTAACATGATACATTTTAAATATACACGTTTGCGTCAAATCATGGAGGCGGCAGTATGAAAGCTCACAAAAGCAATTCGACGATCTGGTTTTTGCGTTGCCTTTATACGTATATCTCCATCTTTCTGATCGTGCTGCTGGTCATGGCCGGCATGTTCAGCCGATTCGAGTCCTCCGTCGAAAAGATGCTCTGCGAGGGCTATCAGCGGCAGATGGAAACCGCGGCGACCACCCTTGTAAAGTCGCTGGAGCAGACCGCCTCCATCACCGCGCTGCTGGCCGAGGACAACGCCGTCAAGCGCATCTCCCGCGCCACGCAGGAATCGCTGCCCCAGATCGTCGTGGAAATGCACTCCGCGCAGAGCACGATGGTCAGAACCTACTCGCAGATCGGGGACGAATACCTGGCGACCTTTCTGCTGTATACGGGCAATCGCTATCTGGTGTCCAATACCTTCGTGACCAACGACTACCTGAACGAATACCCTTCCCGCTTCTCGTTCGGCGACATGACCGCCGCCGAGTGGCGCAGCTATGTCACGCGCAGAACCTCGCTGCAGTCCTGGCTGGGACGCGCCGACACCCTCGCCTCTCTGGACTTCGGCTCGGTCTCCCGCCGGGCGCTTCCTTATATTGTCTCGCTCACCAACGCGGCGCACACCGGGCGAATCGGCGTAATGATCTACTGGCTGGACGCTCAATGGCTGTACAACCTGCTGCAGCTCGAGGAGGGCATGCGCTTCTCGCTGTACGGCGCCTCCAACGAGCTGCTCCTGGGCGAAGAGACGCCGCCCAGCGAAAGGGAATACCTGATTCTCCGGGCGGCGAACTCCGTCGCGCCGCAGTTCTGCATCGAGCTGGCCGTGCCGCACGTCCTGATCAACAGGAAGCTCTCGGACGTAACGCGGATTATCAAGGTGTACATTTTCAGCGGGCTGCTCGGCGTTCTGGTGCTGTCCGTGGGCTATGCCCTGCTCCACTTCCGCAATATCCGCAGCATCGTCAGCCAATCCGACGCGCTCTCCGCCAGCGGATATTCCTCGCCCTACCGCTATGCGCACGATATGCTGAAAACCCTTTCCGAGGCGAGGGACTCCATGCAGCAGCGGATCATCCTGATGGAAAGCACCTATGCGAACAATCTTCTGGTCAACGTCTGCCAGCACGGTATCGCTTCCTCCGACGATTTCGCCGAGTGCGAGCACCTGCTGGGCAGCCATGAAGGCGGATACTATGTCGCGCTGCTGAAGACCGATCAGGTTCAGTCGGCCTCGCGGACGTTCATTGCCGCCGAGGAGAGCTTCGAACAGGCCACTCAGGCGCTCGTCGTCCACAGCTCGCCCAACATGAGCCTGTACATCATCCGCAACCAGCGAAGCTGGACGCAGGAAGACCTCTGTCAGTGCGCCGGCCGCCTGCTGTGCGCCTTCGGCGTCTGGGGCGTCAGCAGCCTGCAGCAGGACGTCCGGGCGCTGCACATCGCCTATCGCCAGGCATACAGCGCGCTCGCAGGCTGCTCCGGCGAACGCCGCTACGCCTGCTTTGCCGAAACGCTTCCGGAAAACCCGGAGAAGGCGCTGAGCATCTCGGCGCTGGACGGACTGCGAAACCTGATTTACGCCGGAAAGGCCGACCGGGTCGAGGCCTTCTTTCTGCAGCTTGAAGAGGATTCCGGCGCCATGATCGGCGTCGAGCAGTTTCAGACCTTTTTCGTGCTGCGCCAGACGCTGATGCGCATCAGCGCGGAGATTGCCAGCGATCATGTCCCGCAAAGCGGACTGGATTTCCTCTATGACGAGCGCAGTCACGATGGGATCGAGCGGCTCAAGGAATACGCCCTGCGGCTGACCGCTCAGGCGCAGAGCCTGCAGCGCGAGGATACGGGCGGAATTCGCCACGCCATCATCCGCATGATTGAGAGCGACTTCTATAACCCCAACCTGTCCGCAGACTATCTGGCGCAGCAGCTCGGCTGCTCCCCCAAGTTCATTTACCAGACCGTCAAGGAGCATACCGGAAAAACGCCCGGCGAGCTCATCGAGGAAAACCGCCTCCGCTTCGCAGCCGACCTGCTGCTCAATACGAACAAGAAAAACGAGGACATCGCGCGCCTGTGCGGCTTCGGCGCGCTGAATACCTTCTACCGCATCTTCCGGAAGAAATACGGCGTCGCGCCCGGCGAGTGGAAAAAACAGCAGCTGACCCGCCAGGAGCCCTGAGCGTTTGCGGCTTTCCCCCGCGGCGTACTGCCGGCAGAAAAAATCACCCGGCCCGGAAGCCCGGAGCGGGGGATTTTTCTGTCCCGTATGCGTGGTCAGTAGTTATACCAGTTGAACCAGCGCAGGTACTTTGCGTAGCTTCTGGCGACCGGGTGGCCGGACTCCAGCGGGTAAAAGGCGATGAACAGCACCAGCGCGGCCGCCAGGAACACGCCGAGGCATACCTTATAGCCCTTGAAGCGGCGCTGCCTGAGGTGCTTCATCACCACCGTGATGCACACGATGATGAAGGGCACGCTCGCAAAATAGTGATAGATGAACGTCGAGCGGGGCACCAGCACCCAGGGCAGGTACTGCGCCGCGAAGGCGATCACCAGGTACAGGCAGGTGCGGTCGCCCTTGCCGCGCAGCAGCTGCACGATCACGAACAGCAGCGCCAGCAGGCCGCCCCACCACACCGCCGGGTTGCCCATGCAGGAGATCGAGGAAATCACGCCCTCCGGCATGAACGCGGTGCCCGAATAGTACCACATGGGCTTGATGATCAGCGGCCACTCGTACCAGGGCGAGCGGAAGTAGTGGGTGTCGTTGGACAGGCCCTTGTGGTAGTTGAACATGTTGATTTGCCGCTGCCACACGCCGCTCACGCTCAGGCCGCCCAGCGGCTTCATGTACCAGTAGTAGGAAAAGTAGTAGATCAGAACCGGTACAACGATGAAGAACACGATGCAGAACGCGCCGGTTCGGAAGAAGTACGCCCAGAAGTGCCGCCTGGCCGCGATTTCGGCCCGCGTGCTGCCGCCCGAGCGCATGGCCTGGCGATACTCGAGGTAGCGCCTGATAAGCGTGTAGAAGAACAGCACGGCCAGGCCGATGCCCGCGTAGATGCAGATCCACTTGCTGGCGATGCCCAGTCCCATGCACACACCCGACAGACCCAGCGGGATCAGCGTCTTCTTAAAGTCGTCGAAGTAGAAGTTCATCTGGCAGTACCGGAACATGAACAGGTACATCAGGATGATGAAGAACACGCCGTAGGAGTCGATGGTGGCGATGCGGGTCTGGGTGAAGTGCATCGCGTCCACGGCCAGCAGGAACGCGCCCACCGCCGCGTACTCGGTCTTCTTGAGCAGCTGCTTGATCATCAGGTACATCGCCGGCAGCATCAGCACGCCGACCAGCGCGCCCATGCAGCGCCAGCCGAACGGCGTCATGCCGAACAGGTGAATGCCCAGCATGATCAGCACCTTGCCCAGCGGCGGGTGCGTGGTCTCGTACGGGGTCATGCCGTGCTCGAACTCATAGCCGGTGCGGGCGTGGTAGATCTCGTCGAAATACATGCTGTTATAGTAGGAAGGATAGGCGGGCACGGTATTCTGCTCGTCGGCCAGCAGCGCCGGGTCGCTCGCGCGCCCCTCCACCCCGCCAAAGCTCTCGACCGAGGCGATGGGCAGCGCGTTTCCCGCCTCGTCCAGGAAGCCCACCTCGCCCAGCACCAGGCCGGCCTTCTGCGCACTCAGGCGCACATAGCGCGCGGTCAGCAGGGGGTAGCCGCTCTCAAGGCGCGTGAACTTGCCGTTCTCCGCGCGCTCGACCGGGGTGAACCACAGCCACTTGAAGATCTGGCCCTGATCGTACTCGGCCAGCCGCTCCTCCGACCAGGTGATTCCGTCGTCCGAGGTGGCCACGGTGAAGGTGGAATTGCAGATACCGCCGTAATAGGTCAGGTGGAAGGTCTGCTCCTCACCCAGGTCGAAGACCACCTGCTCGCCCGAAATGGACGACGTCCACTGGGTCTGGGGCGCGGCGGTCGAGCCAAGGTCTGTAAAGGCCAGCGCCGCGTACACGAGGGTGATGCCCAGCATCAGCGCGTAATCGATTTTGCGCATGTGCAGGTGCGAATCCTCGCGCAGCAGCACCGGGCGCATGGCGTTGTGGGGCAGCTTATGGTAGATTTTGGTGTGCCGGTCGCCCAGCCTTTCGGTCACGCAATCCATGCTCACGGCGCGGCCGCGCACGCACAGATCCCAGCCCGTCCAGGACAGGAGCAGAGCGTTTATCACCGACAGGCAGGAAATGATCCCGTTGATCAGACCCTGCGAGGACAGCAGATGCTGGTTTTCCAGCACCAGCGCCGTGTTGAGGTAAGTGGAAAGCGAGCAGGTGACGAAGGCCAGCAGGAGGCGCGCGTCCCGATCCTGGGCATAGGCGAAGAGCAGCAGGAGCAGCGCGGGGAAGGCGTAGCGCTCGTGCATCTTCGGGCCGAAGGCGAACACCAGCGCCAGAAGCAGCGCGCAGCACAGGAAGATGCGCTTCCGCTCGCCGCCCTTTATATAGAGGAAGCAGCTGTAGAGATACGACAGGCCGAACAGCGTCCAGGCGATTGCCGGCCAGGCGCCGCTGTTCTCCATGGCCTTCCAGTTCATGCCCATAAGGGCGTAGAGGTTGGCGGCGTTGATGGTCATGTAGTTGTAATTGCCCATCGACGCGAGGTAGCGCGCCTTGAGGAAGGTAAACGGGTCTTGACGCAGGCTCAGCGCGAAGGGCAGCGAAAACAGCAGCATCGCGCCGATTGCCGCCAGAAGCGCCAGACCCGCCTCGCGGGCGGCCCTGCCCTTGTTTTTGGCGCGCGCGACCGAGGCGGCCGCCATGACCACGCCCATCGGGGCCAGCAGCAGCGCCTGCGGCTTGACCAGGATGGCCGCGGTGAACAGCAGCATGCCGCGCAGCCACTTTTCCTCGGAGGCGTTCCAGACCGCGAGGATCAGCAGGAGCGTGAGCACCGAGTCGATCTGACCCCACATCGCGCTGTCCACGATGCAGGCCGGGTTAAGCAGGAACACCAGCGACAGGCAGGCGGACACGTACTCGCCCACGCGCTTCCGCGCAAAGCGATACAGCGCCAGCGCGCACAATCCGTCGCAGAGTATCGGATAGAGCTTGGTGACGAGCCAGGCGGGGCCGTTGTCGCCCGTCAGGCCAAGGATGGCGCGCAGGGCGCCGATCGGCCACAGAAGCAGCATGTATCCGGGCGGGTAGTCGCAGAAGGAGGTGTCTGAATAGAAGCGCAGCGGGCCTGCGCTGAACATGCGGTCGGCCCAGACCTGGAAGCAGCTCATGTCGTTGGGATAGCCGCGCACCTGCATGGCCAGCATCGCGCGCACGACGAGCGCCAGCGCCGCCAGATACACGACCGCCGCGCGCCGCACCCGCCTGTCCTGCGCGCCGTGCATGCGCAGAAACACGACCGCCGAGAGCGCCAGGAACAGCGCGCCGCACAGGGAAATCAGCGGCAGGGGGCTCTTTTCGGCCGTTTCCTCGACGGCAGAGGTATCAGCCTTCGCGGGCGGGTTGGTGGCCAGAGAGGCCGCCTCGGCCCCGGCCGGAAGCGCCTTGACATAGGTCACCTGCAGGTTGTCAAACCAGGCCTTGCCCACGCCCAGACGGCCGTAGCCGCCCACGCGCAGCATCACGGTCACCTCGCGCTGCCTGGGGCCGGTCGTGCCGTAGAACACGACCTCCTGCCACTGACCGTTGGTGTCGTAGAGCATATCGGAATAGGTGAAGGTGTCCTTGAAGGAAATGGACGCGCCGTTGGTCGACTGGTCGCAGCCCTCGGCCTTCACCATGCAGGAAAAGCGATAGGTGGAATTGGGCAGCACGGAGATGGTCTGCTCGAAGCGCGCGTCGTTCTCCTCCACGTTTTCCACCAGGATCGAGTGCTCGCCCTCGTAGGCGTCATCCGACAGCTCGAGGTAGCTCACGCCCTCGTCGCCGAACCACTTGCCCGGCGTCCAGTTGGCGGGCAGGTCGCCGTCCAGCGTCTCAAAGCCGCCGTTTTTGATCAGGTTGACCGTCTCGTCGCCGGTCTCTCCCCCGCGCGGCCAGAACATAACCGCCACCGCCGCCAGCAGAATGACGATCACTGCCGCCAGCAGATATTGTCTCTTCGTCAGTTTCATGCGTTCCAATACCTCACGAACATATTGTTTATCCCAGCGGGAGCACGGCCGCGGCAAACTGCCGCAGCGCGACGAGCAGGTAAATCACTATCGGCACGTTCAGCCACAGCCTGCGCCCCACGCGCTGCGCCTGAAGCTCCGCCGGGTCGGACAGCTCGCCCTTTTCCCTCAGGAGGCGCCGAAGCAGCGGGACGCCCAGGCCGATCATCGCCAGCATCACGATCAGGGACGTCCAGTCGGGCAGCAGGTCAAGGCCGAGCGCCAGCAGGTTGTTGCCCGCGTGCGCGAACATGCACACGAGCAGCGAGCCATAGCGCACCCGCGCATAGCCCAGCAGCAATCCGATACACAGCGCGCTTAAAAACTGGGAGAGATTGCCGTGCATCAGCCCGAACAGCAGCGCGGAGGAAACGACGGCGAAGCGGTCGCCGTACCTGCGCAGCCCGCCCAGCAGATAGCCCCTGAACAGGATTTCCTCGATCACCGGGGCGAGAACCACCGCGTAGACCGTCATGATCGTCTTCGCCGTCGCCGTATCGCCCAGCGGGAAGTCCCACAGGATGGTGTAGCCCGCCCGGTTGAACAGCCACTCGACCGGGATATTGGCGAACCCGGCCAGGCCGTTGACGCACATCACCATCACGATCAGCGACAGCACGCGCTTTATCGTGACCTCGCGCGGGGCCAGGGACAGGTTCACCTGCCGCCTCGCGCCGTAAATCGCGAAGGGAATCAGGCTCAGGATCGCGCAGAGCACGTTGAGCGCGCAGGCCAGCGTCTCGTACCAGCTGCCCTCGCTCGCCGCGCGCACGACCAGCTCCTGCGCCCTTTCGGAAATGGCCTGCGGGTCGAGCGCCGCCTGAGCGAAGGAGGCGGAGAGCTCCGGCCAGATTTTCACCGTCAGCACCGCGATCAGCGCGAGCATCGGCAGAACCGCCATGCACAGCGCGTGGCCCAGCATGCACCAGGCCGGGCCGCGCAGATCCTTATTCAGTCGCCTTGCTTCCATCCTGCTTCTCCCATTCGTATTTTTCCAGCAGCACGCCGCCTTCATTCAGCATATCCACCGCGAAGGCGTCCGGGTAGCCCTCGCCGTACACCACCCGCGTCACGCCCGCGTTGACGATCATCTTGGCGCACACCGAGCAGGGCTGATGCGTGCAGTACAGCGTCGCGCCCTCGATGGACACGCCCAGCCGGGCCGCCTGAATGATGGCGTTCTGCTCGGCGTGGATGGCGTAGCAAACCTCCTGGCGCGTGCCCGAGGGGACGTTCAGCCTGCGCCGGAGGCACTCGCCCCGCTCCACACAGGTCCTGACCCCCGCCGGCGCGCCGTTATAGCCCGTGGTCATGATCCGTTTGTTTTTTACGATCACCGCGCCGATTTTGCGGTTGGGCTGATAGCAGCTGGCCCACGAGGCGATTTCCGCGGCGAGCTTCATGAATCGCGCGTCCCATTTGTCCATCGTCTTCACTCCTTTTATTCATATTATAGCATCCCGGAAAATGAAAATCAACGCAAACCGCTCCGCTTTCCGGGCAAAGATGCGTGGAAACGGCGCATTTTTTGATACATTCACGTAAACACGACGATATTTCGCGAAATAATGAGCATTTGAGAGGATTTTTCTGCATGCTGGCGGTTTTGACTGATTTTCACTGTTTTCACCCGTTTTCGCGCGCTGTGCGGGTTTGTACTTCCGGGGCATTTGGGTTAAACTAATGCCTGTAAAAAGTTAGCACTCCTTCCAAGTGAGTGCTAACAGACCGAAATCACCTCAGAAGGGAGATCTTTATATGACTATTAAACCGTTGGGCGATCGCGTCGTCATCAAGAACGTCGAGGCCGAGGAGACCACCAAGAGCGGCCTGCTGCTGACCACCTCCGCCAAGGAGAAGCCCCAGATGGCCGTTGTGCTGGCCGTCGGCCCGGGCGGCAACGTGGACGGCAAGGAAGTGACGATGCACGTGTCCGTGGGCCAGAAGGTCATCTACTCCAAGTACGCCGGCACCGAGTGCAAGCTGGACGGCGAGGAGTACATCATCGTGCGCCAGAGCGACATTCTGGCCGTGGTGGAATAATCCGCCGCGAGCGTTCATCCAAACGAATTTTTCTCTTGACTGATCGGAGGTAATTTAATATGGCAAAGCAGATTCAGTATGGCGAAGAGGCGCGCCGCAGCCTGGAGCGCGGCATCAACGCGCTGGCCGATACCGTGAAGATCACCATGGGCCCCAAGGGCCGCAACGTGGTGCTGGACAAGAAATACGGCTCCCCGATGATCACCAACGACGGCGTGACCATCGCCAAGGACATCGAGCTGGAAGACCCCTTTGAGAACATGGGCGCGCAGCTGGTGAAGGAGGTCGCCACCAAGACCAACGACGTGGCCGGCGACGGCACCACCACCGCGACGCTGCTGGCTCAGGCCATCATCCGCGAGGGCCTGAAGAACGTGGCCGCGGGCGCCAATCCCATGGTGCTCAAGAAGGG
>CAKUFB010000058.1 GCA_934647145.1 uncultured Clostridia bacterium | reverse complement strand
TGCCCACCGTACACGCCGCTGGGCACGATTGAAAGTTCGAGAGGGCTGCGGCCCTCTCGAGCTCTCCGGGGGTTTTTCGACAGTCTGAGCCTTCCCGTTTTATCGGGAAGGCTTTTATCAGTGCCTGCGGGCAGGGGTTATCGATCCCTGTAGATCCAGGCGAGCACGTTCTGAATCTGCTCGTCCCAGTACTTCCACTGATGATCGCCGGGCGACTGGCTGTAGCTCAGGTCGTAGCCCAGCCGGGTCAGGTGATCGCGCAGGCGAATGTTGTCGCCCAGCAGGCCGTCCTGCTCGCCGCACCACATGAACAGCTCGGGGCGCTTCTCGGCCGGGCACCTTTCGGCCAGCGCGAAGAGGTCGTTTTCGGAGCCGACGTTCTGCTCAGCCGGGCCGAAGACCGACTCCCAATAGCGCGCGTTGCCCAGGTTGTAGCGCTCCAGCTTGCACACGTCCACCGCGCCGGAGAGCGAGGCCGCCTTGGAGAAGGTATCGTACTGCCGCAGGCCGCACTTGAGCGCGCCGTAGCCGCCCATCGACAGGCCGGCCACCCAGGTGTCCTCGCGCCTTTCGGACATGTTCGGGAAGAAGTCGCGGCAGATTTCGGGCAGCTCCTTTGCGACGTAGGTAAAGTAGCGGCACTTGTCGCTCGCGTACATGTCGGTGTACCAGGACAGCGACACGCCCGGCATGACCACGGCCAGGCCGTAATCGGTCGCGTAGCGCTCGATGCTGGTGCGCCGCTGCCAGATGGTGTGGTCGTCGCTCATGCCGTGCAAAAGGTACAGCGTCGGGTACTTGCCCGCCTCAATATGACCCTCCATGCCGATCTGGCCGCGGGTGCGCTGCGGCAGGATCACGTCGGCCTGCATGCACTGGCCCAGTACGTTCGAAAAAAAGTCCACATGACAAAGCGCCATCGTCTTATCCTCCTTGAAAATGGGATTTGCGCCTTTATTATAGCACCCGGAGCGGATTTGGGCAAGCGCGCGGGGCAAAGGCGCGGCTAATTTATGCTTTTTTTGTGAGCAAGGCCGCTGTGAGGTTGTAGAATTAAACAAATCATGGTACAATAAAGCGAATATAGCATGGAGGAGTAGCGCATGTTTGAGTTTATAAAGAGTATACTGGGCGGAAGCAATGAAAAGGAAGTCCGCCGCCTGATGAAAACAGTTGAGAAAATCAACGCGCTGGAGCCCCGCTTTCACGGCCTGTCCGACGAGGAGCTGCGGGGCATGACCGCGCAGTTCAGGGAGCGCCTTCATCAGGGCGAGAGCCTGGACGACCTGCTGCCCGAGGCGTTCGCGGTGGCCAGGGAGGGCGCGGTGCGCGCGGTGGGCATGCGCCCGTTCGACGTGCAGCTGCTGGGCGGCATCGTATTGCATCAGGGCCGCATCGCCGAGATGAAGACCGGCGAGGGCAAGACGCTGGTGGCGACGCTGCCGGCCTACCTCAACGCGCTGACCGGCCAGGGCGTGCATGTGGTCACGGTCAACGAATACCTGGCCCGGTATCACAGCGAGTGGATGGGCAAGATCTACCGCTTCCTGGGCATGACCGTCGGCCTGATCGAGCACGACATGGAGCCGGAGGCCCGCCAGAAGGCCTACGCCGCCGACATCACCTACGCCACCAACAACGAGCTGGGCTTCGACTACCTGCGCGACAACATGGTGCGCAGCAGGGAGCGCATGGTGCAGCGCCCGCTGAACTTCGCCATCGTGGACGAGGTCGACTCGATCCTGATCGACGAGGCGAGAACGCCGCTGATCATCTCCGGCCCGGGCGAGCAGTCCACCGAAATGTACACCCGCGCCGACCGGTTCGTCTCCCGCCTGCGCGAGGCTAAGCTCAAGGAGGAGGAAAAGACCAACCTGGGCGCTTTGGGCGCGCATGAGCCCGAGTACGAGGTGCCCGGCGACTACGTGCGCGACGAGAAGCAGAAGACGGTCGTTTTGACCGAGGACGGCGTACACAAGGCCGAGCAGTACTTCGGCGTGGAGAACCTGACCGATGTGGCGCACACCGAGCTGTATCACCACATCCTGCAGGCGCTCAAGGCCAACGTGATGATGAAGCGCGACGTGGACTACGTGGTCAAGGACGGCGAGGTCATCATCGTGGACGAGTTCACCGGCCGCCTGATGGTGGGCCGCCGCTATTCCGACGGCCTGCACCAGGCCATCGAGGCCAAGGAAAACGTCAAGGTGGCGCGCGAGAGCAAGACGCTGGCCACCATCACCTTCCAGAACTACTTCCGCATGTATAAAAAGCTCTCCGGCATGACCGGCACGGCCAAGACCGAGGAGGAGGAATTCCGCGGCATCTACAAGCTGGACGTCGTGACCATCCCCACCAACCGCCCCATGATCCGCAAGGACATGAACGACGTGGTGTACACCACCCTGAAGGGCAAGTACGCCGCCATCGTCGAGGAGGTCGTCAGGCGCCACGAGTCCGGCCAGCCGGTGCTGGTGGGCACGGTGTCGGTCGAGAAGAGCGAGCTGCTGAGCAAGATGCTGAGCCTGCGCGGCGTGCCCCACGTCGTGCTCAACGCCAAGTATCACGAGAAGGAAGCCGAGATCGTCGCCCAGGCCGGCAAGAAGGGTGCGGTCACCATCGCCACCAACATGGCCGGCCGCGGCACGGACATCCTGCTGGGCGGCAACGCGGAGTTCCTGGCCAAGCAGAAGCTGCGCCTTCAGGGCTATGAGGACGCGGTGATCGAGGAGGCGCTGGGTCACAGCGACGAGGTGAGCGAGGAGGTGCTCGCCGCGCGCGAGGAGTATAACAGGTGGTACCCCGGCTTCAAGAAGGAGACCGACGCGGCGCACGTCGAGGTCATCGCGCTGGGCGGATTGCACATCATCGGCACCGAGCGGCACGAGTCCCGCCGCATCGACAACCAGCTGCGCGGCCGCGCCGGCCGTCAGGGCGACCCGGGCTCCAGCCAGTTCTTCATCTCGCTGGAGGACGACCTGATGCGCCTGTTCGGCTCCGACCGCATCGCCCCCATGATCCAGAAGCTCAACGTGGACGAGAACATGCCCATCGAGTACGGCATGCTCACCAAGCAGATCGAGAACGCCCAGAAGCGCGTCGAGAGCCGCAACTATGCCATCCGCAAGAGCGTGCTGCAGTTCGACGACGTGATGAACCAGCAGCGCGAGATCATCTACGGCCAGCGCCGCCAGGTGCTCATGGGCGAGGACATGAAGAAGGTCATTGCCGACATGCGCGAGACGCTGCTTACCGAGGCGGTGGAGCGCCACTGCGCCGCCGAGGGCGAGTGGGAAAACTGGAACATCCGCGCGCTGGCGGAGGAGCTCGAGCGGCTGTGCATGAAGCCCGAGTCGGTCGCGAAGGTCTACGAGAGCCTGAAGGAGCCCACGAGGAAGCAGTTCACCGAGGCGCTGCTGCGCGAGGCCGAGGCCTTCTATCAGGAGCGCGAGGACATGTTCACCCAGGCCGGCATCGACATGCGCGAGTTCGAGCGCGTGGCGCTGCTGGGCGCGGTCGACCGCCGCTGGATGGATCACATCGACGCGATGGATCAGCTGCGCGAGGGCATCGGCCTGCGCGCCTACGGCCAGCGCGACCCGGTGATCGAGTTCAAGGTCGAGGGCTACAACATGTTCGAGGAAATGGTTCACCTGATGCAGGAGGACACGCTCCGGCGGCTGTGCTTCGCCGTGCTGGTGCGCCAGACCCCGCCCGAGCAGCAGGAGAAGCAGGAGCGCGAGCAGGAGCGCAGGCTGGTGGCCAGTCACGGCGGCGACGCCACCGCGCGCAAGGCCCCGGTCAAGGCGACCGAAAAGGTGGGCCGCAACGATCCCTGCCCCTGCGGCAGCGGCAAGAAGTATAAGGAATGCTGCGGGAGGGGCAAGTGAGCCTGCCCGCGGAAATCGCCCGCCTTCTGGGGGATAGGACGCGTCAGAGGGCTCCCTGCATGACGGGCAAGAGCTGCATTCCGTTCAGACAGAATCTTCCTCTTGCAGGTGCTTTTCGGGAGAGCTCGAGAGGGGCAGACGCCTGTGTGATCAAAAAACCTTTTTTCAGACGCTTCATTGCGTGCGGGGAAGCGGAAGCAGCCGGCTCCGGGCACTGCCCGGCAGAAAAACCGCCTCTCGAACGTTTCCCGCGGGCATTTCGACCTGTACCGGGCGTGCCGGTCGATGCGATATAACCTGAAGACCGACCGATACAACGCGCGTGTGCTGGACGCGTAGGGCCGCGGCCGGATCGATCCGGCGCGAATGAGCCTGTGCGAGAGAATCAGCCGCGACGAATAAAAGGAGTGTAAATCTATGCCTATGATTGAAATGGAGGGCTTTAAGCAGCAGCTGTCCGAGGTGCGCGCGCTGATTGCCGAGTGCGGCAAATCGCTGGACATCGAGCGCCTGAAGGAGCAGCTGATCGAGTATCAGGAGGACATGGCCTCCAGCGGCTTCTGGGACGACATGGAGCGCGCCCAGAAGGTCAACCGCAAGGCGCATTCGGTGGAGAGCAAGCTCACCCACTTCAAGAGCCTGAACGACCGCGCCGACGACATCGAGGTCATGATGGAGCTGGCCGACGCGGAGGACGACCGCTCGATGGTGCCCGAGATCGAGAGCGAATTCGCAAAGCTCAAGGAGGAGCTTCAGCAGCTGCGCCTGACCACGCTGCTGCGCGACCAGTACGACACCTGCGACTGCATCCTGGCGCTGCACGCCGGCGCGGGCGGCACCGAGGCGCAGGACTGGACGCAGATGCTCTACCGCATGTACACCCGCTTCTGCGAGCGCATGGGCTTCGAGGTCAGGGAGCTCGACCTGCTCGAGGGCGACGAGGCCGGCGTCAAGTCGGTCACCTTCCAGGTCTCGGGCGACTACGCCTACGGCTTCCTCAAGGCGGAGCGCGGCGTACACCGCCTGGTGCGCATTTCGCCGTTCGACGCGAACGCGAGAAGGCACACGTCGTTCGCCTCGCTGGACGTGGCACCCATCATCGAGGACGAGGGCGCGATGGAGATCCGCACCGAGGATCTGCGCATCGACACCTACCGCGCCTCGGGCAAGGGCGGCCAGCACGTCAACCGAACCGACTCGGCCGTGCGCATGACGCATCTGCCCACCGGCATCGTCGTGCAGTGCCAGAACGAGCGCTCGCAGATCCAGAACCGCGAGACCTGTCTGATGATGCTGCGCGCCCGGCTGGCCGAGCTGCACGAGAAGGAGCGCCAGGAGCAGATGAGCGACGTGAAGGGCGAAATGAAGAAGATCGAGTGGGGCAGCCAGATCCGCTCCTACGTCTTCCAGCCCTATACGATGGTCAAGGATCACCGCACCGGCTACGAGGTGGGCGACATCGCCTCGGTCATGGACGGCGATCTGGAGGGCTTCGTGACCGCCTACCTGCAGATGATGCAATAAGATGAAGAAAACGCTGCTGGCCGCCCTGGGGATGCTGCTGCTTCTCCTGGGCGGAGGCCTGCTGGGCCTTTACCAGGTCGGCACGGACGCGAAGGCGTACCTGGCCGTCTCGCGCGAAACGGCGGACTACGGCTACATCGGCCTTCCTAAGGGGCAGACCGACGAGGCGCTGACCAGCCTGTCGCGCTACCTTCGGGGCGACCTGTCCGCGCTGGACGATTCGCCCTTCAACGCGCGCGAAAAGCGGCATATGCGGGATGTGCGCGCGCTGTTCGAGGTGTGCAGGAATGTAAGCGTCGCCTGCCTTGCCTGGGGCGCGGCGGTTGTGCTTTTATCCCGCGCGGGGGGAAGGCTGCTGCTGCTCGGGATGCTGATCTCCTGGCTGCCGGCGGCCGCGTGCGCGCTGTATGCGCTTCAGGCCGACTTCGGCACGCTGTTCACGCGCTTTCACCTGCTGGCGTTTACCAACGACCTGTGGCTGCTGAACCCGGAGACCGACCTGATGATCCGCATGCTGCCGCAGGAGTTTTTCGAGAAAATGGCGCTTCGGCTGCTGAATCCCGCGTACCCGCTGGGCGCGCAGGCAGCCGGGCTTCTGTGCGCGGAGACCGTCCGCGCGGTTTGGGGGAGAAAACATGCGATACGAGCAAATCGCCCGCGAAAAGGCGCGGGCATTGCGTGAGAGCGGCCGCGCGCGCATTCTGGCGATCGAGTCCAGCTGCGACGAGACCGCCGCGGCCATCATCGAGGACGGGCGAATCATCCGCTCCAGCGTCATCGCCACGCAGATCGACACCCACGCGCTTTACGGCGGCGTGGTGCCTGAAATCGCCTCGCGGATGCACGTGGAGGCGCTCGACCCGCTGCTTGACCAGGCGCTCGCGCAGGCGGGCATGACGGCGGATCAGATCGACGCGGTGGGCGTGACCTACGGGCCGGGTCTGGTGGGCGCGCTGCTGACCGGGTTGAGCTGGGCCAAGGCGTTTGCCTACGCCCGGAGAGTGCCGCTTCTGCCGGTCAACCACATCGAGGGACATGTCAGCGCCAACTACCTGGCGCATCCCGACCTCGAGCCGCCCTTTGTCTGCCTGGTGGTGTCCGGCGGGCACAGTCACATCGTGCGCGTCGACCACTACGGCCACTATACCGTGCTGGGACGCACCTACGACGACGCGGCCGGCGAGGCGTTCGACAAGGTGGCGCGCGTGCTGGAGATTCCATACCCCGGCGGGCCGCTGCTGGACAGGCTGGCCGAGACCGGCGACGAGCATTACTATACCTTCCCGAAGGTGGCCACGCCCGGGGCCTACGACTTCTCCTTCAGCGGCCTGAAGACCGCCGTCATCAATCAGGCGCACAAGCTGCGCCAGAACGGCGAGGAAATTCGCGCGGCCGACTTCGCCGCATCGATTCGCCGGGCGGTGGTCGATCTGCTGGTGGACAAGAGCGTGAAGGCCTGCCTGGACTGCGGCGACAAAAAGCTGGCGATCGCCGGCGGCGTGTCCAGCAATCTGCTGCTCCGCCGCGAGATTCAGCGCAGGGGAGAGGCGGCCGGGCTTCAGGTGTTCATGCCCGAGCGCGTCCTGTGTACGGACAACGCCGCCATGATCGGCAGCGCGGCGTTTTACCAGCTGATGGCCGGGCACATCGGGGAGCTGAGCCAGAACGCCGTGCCCACGGCCCGACTGGGCGGCTGGTAAGGCACAGCTTAACCTGTGGATAACTTGCAAAATGTGACGAGCCGAAACAAAAACGAAACATTTAGGAGAAATTTACTCGCGATTGTGAATGAAAAGTCATAAATCCACAGGAAATCACACCGGATATCCACAAGATGACTGTGGATAATGTGGATAACCAGAGAATCGCAGCCCGTAGCCGCGGTTATGCACAGACTGTGGAAAAAATGTGCGGACAAGCTGGGGAAAAGATGAGGAGGACAAGGCACATGGATCATACGCTGAACCTGCTGGGATTTGACTTCGGCGCGTCGAGCGGGCGCGCCATGCTGGGCGTGTACGACGGCAGCACGCTCGAGCTGCGGGAGATTCACCGCTTCCCGAACGAGCCGGTCATGCTGGGCGACCAGTACGTCTGGGATCTGCCCAGGCTGTTTCTGGAGGTCAGGGAGGGTCTGCGCAGGGCCGCGAAGGAAGGCGTGCGCATCGACGGCATCGGCATCGATACCTGGGGCGTGGACTTCGGCCTGCTGGGCAAGAACGGCCGCCTGCTGGGCCTGCCTGTGCACTACCGCGACGCGCGCACCGAGGGCATGATGGAGAAGGCGTTTGAGACCGTCTCAAAAAAGGAAATCTTCGAGCGCACCGGCCTGGCCTTCCAGAGCTTCAACACGCTCTATCAGCTGCTGGCCATGAAGGAGCAGGGCGACGAGGCGCTTGAGGCGGCCGACACGCTGCTGTTCATGCCCGACCTGATCGCCTACCTGCTCACCGGCGCGAAGGCGACCGAGTACACCATCGCCTCCACCAGCCAGATGATTAACCCGGCCACCCGCGACTGGGACAGGGAGCTGCTTGAGCGACTGGGGCTGCCCGCCGGCATACTGACCGAAATTCAGCCCGCCGGCACGGTGCGCGGCCTGCTCAGGGAGGAAATCGCCCGCGAAACCGGCCTGCCCCAGGTGCCGGTCATCGCCGTCGCCTCGCACGACACCGCCTCGGCCGTGGCCGCCGTGCCCGCTCAAAAGGGCAGCCGCTTCGCCTACATCAGCAGCGGCACCTGGTCGCTGCTGGGCGCGGAGCTCAAGGCGCCCCTGTGCCGCGAGGAGGTCATGCGGGCCAACTACACCAACGAGGGCGGCCTGTGCGGCACCACCCGCCTGCTCAAGAACATCATGGGCCTGTGGATTATCCAGGAGTGCAAGCGCGCCTGGGACCGCGAGGGCGCGGAGATCGGCTTCGGCGAGATTGTGAAGCTGGCCGAGGCCGCGCCCGCCTTCAAGGCGGTCATCGACGTGGACGACCCCTGCTTCATGGCGCCGGGCGGCATGCCGGAGCGCATTCAGGACTACTGCCGCCGCACGAACCAGCCCGTGCCCGAGACCCGCGGCGAAATCGCGCGCGTGGTGTACGAGGGTCTGGCGCTCAAGTACCGCTGGGCTATCGAGCGCCTCGAAAAGGATCTGCTGGGCCACGAAATCGACGTGCTGCATATCGTGGGCGGCGGCAGCAAGAACGAAATGCTTAACCGCTTCACTGCGCAGGCGATCGGCCGCAAGGTGGTCGCCGGCCCGTCCGAAGGCACCGTGATCGGCAACCTGCTGGTTCAGGCCATGGCGCTGGGCGCGATCGACAGCCTGGACGCGCTGCGCGAGGTGGTCGCCCGCTCCTTCGAGAACAAAACCTGCCTGCCCGAGGGCGACGCGTCCGCCTGGGACGAATCCTATGCCCGCCTGCTCAGGCTCCAGAAGTAAGCCCATGGACGACATCACGAAGCAGGGGCAGCTGCCCGGGTCGCTGGAGCTGGCCTATCTGGGCGATACGCTGTGGGATCTGTTCGTGCGCGAGGAGCTGGTGAAGACCGGCGGCCGCATGAAGGAGCTGCACCGGGCCGCGGTGGCCAGGGTGCGGGCCAGCGCCCAGAGCCGCGCCCTCGCGCGCATCGAGGACTGCCTGACCGAGGACGAGGCCGCCGTGGTGCGCCGCGCCCGAAACGCCCACCAGACGCCCCCGAAAAACGCCGATCCGGCCGATTATTGCCGCGCCACCGCGCTCGAGGCACTCTTCGGCTATCTGTACCTGACCGGCCAGCTCGAGCGCATGAAAACGCTGATGTATCAAGCCGAGAACCGCGAATAAGGGAAACACTTTCGCGGCGGCCCCAGTATTTCCACTTGAGAAAACCGACCGACTCCGCGCCTGTGGGCGCCCCGTTGGAAATACCCACTTCGTTGAATAAAAAAGGAGCGCCAGAAACATGCCTGAAGTCAAACCGAACGTCAAGCTGCTGCGCTACACCCCGGCCCCCGAGGAGCTGGTGGCGATGGCGGGCAAGCTGTGCTACAGTCCGGCCAGCCTGGACGACCTGCAGGAAAGAATCGAAACGCACGACCAGAGCAAATACCTGAAAAAACTGACCGACATGGGACACCTTTCGCCGATCGAGCACGCCAGCTTCACCTTCGGCATTGAGGGCGTGTCCCGCAGCCTGCTGGCGCAGATCACGCGCCACCGCATCGCCAGCTTCTCCGTCCAGTCCCAGCGCTACGTGGCCATGGGCGACGAGGAGCGCGGCTTTGATTACGTCATGCCGCCCGCCATCCGCGCGCTGGGCGAGGATGCGGCTGAGGAATACCGCCGCCAGATGGAGCAGATCAACGAGTGGTATCAGGCCTGGCGCGAGCGCCTGGGCGGCGGCACGTCCGCCAACGAGGACGCGCGCTTCGTGCTGCCCAACGGCGCGGCCACCCGCATGCTGGTGACGATGAACGCCCGCGAGCTGATCCACTTCCTGGCGCTTCGCTGCTGCAACCGCGCGCAGTGGGAGATCCGCGAGGTGGCCTGGCAGATGCTCGAGCAGGCCTATGCCGCCGCGCCGCAGCTGATGCGCCTGGCCGGGCCGAGCTGCCTGCACGGGGCCTGTCCCGAGGGCAGGATGAGCTGCGGAAGGGCTGAGGAGGTCAGGGAACGCATGACCCGCCTTCAGCGTCTAAATACGAAAAGCACGTCTGATAAATAAAGAGGAGAAGTGATTCCTATGGCATATTACGACAAGTTTGAACACGGCGAGCGCCGGTTCAGCGGCAGCCGCAGTCAGGGCGGCATGGGCCGGGACGAGCAGTTCCGACGGGAGCGCGGCGAGCGTTTCCGCGGCGAAGAGGAGGACGCGCCCCGCAGGTACGGCGAGCGCCGCGGAGACGATGTTCCCCGCAGGTACGGCGAGCGCCGCGGAGACGATGTTCCCCGCAGGTATGGCGAACGCCGCGAGGAGGACGCGCCCCGCAGGTACGGCGAGCGCCCCCAGGAGCCGCGCGGCGGCTACGGCGCGCCCCGCACCAAGGCGCCCTCCCGCCCGGTTCCTCCGGCCGTTCACGATGACGAGCCGCCGATTCGCCCGCTGCCCCCGCGCACCTTCGCGCCCAGCAGCCGTCCGCTGCCCGCGCCGGTCGAGCCCGAGCTGCCCGAGAACCTGCTGGTCGGCCGCAACCCGATCCGCGAGGCCATCAAGGCCGGCCGCGACATCGAGAAGCTGCTGGTGATGCGCGGCGATCTGTCCGGCAGCGCGCGCGAAATCGTCGCCAAGGCAAGGGAGGCCCGCATCGTGGTGCAGGAGGTGGACAAGAGCCGCCTGGACGCGATTTACCCCAACCATCAGGGCATGCTGGCCTACGTCAGCGCCGCCAACTATTCCTCCCTCGAGGAGATCTTCACCGTCGCATCAGAGCGCGGCGAGCAGCCCTTCGTGATCGTGCTGGACGGCATCACCGACCCGCATAACCTGGGCGCGATCATCCGCACAGCCGAGTGCGTGGGCGCGCACGGCGTGATCATCCCCGAGCGGCGCAGCGCGGGCCTGACCCCGGCGGCGGTCAAGGCGGCGGCCGGCGCGACCGAGTACATCAGGATCGCCAAGGTCATTAACCTCAACCGCACGCTGGAGGAGCTCAAGGAGCGCGGACTGTGGGTAATCGGCGCGGCGATGGACGGCGAGGACGCGTTCCAGGCCGACCTGACCGGCCCGACGGCGCTGGTGATCGGCGCGGAGGGCGAGGGCATCAGTCCGCTGGTGCTCAAAAAGTGCGATCGCGTGCTCTCCCTGCCCATGAAGGGGCATCTGGACTCACTGAACGCCTCCGTGGCGGCCGGCGTGATGATGTACGCCATCATGAACGCCCGGCGCTTCTGACCATGTCTAAAAAGGAACGGCTGCTGCTGGTGGACGCATACAACGTGCTGGGCGCGTGGCCGTCCGCCGGCAAGGGCCGCAGCATGGACGAGGCGCGCGACTTCCTGATCCATCAGCTGCAGGATTACGCGGGCTTCACCGGCCAGCGGGTGATCGTGGTCTTTGACGCCTGGCAGGGCGAACGGCTGTCCCGCTCCCAGGAAACCCGCGGCGCGCTGACCGTCGTGTTCACCCAAAAGGGCGAGCTGGCCGACCACTACATCGAGCGTACCTGCGACGAGCTGGCCCGGCGCATTGAGCTGGGCAGGCTCGAGGTGCGCGTGGCCACCTCCGACGCGCTGGAGCAGACCGTGGTCATGGCGCGCGGCGCGATTCGCCTCAGCGCGCGGGAACTGATCTACGAGATCGGCCAGTCGCAGAAGGGAACCGCGCCCTATGCCCGTCAGCAGGTTCGGGAGGGACGCGCCACCATCTACGACCACCTGCCCGCGGAGACGCGCGAGCGCCTGAAAAAGTGGATTGTCGAGGGGAAAACGGGAAATAAGCCGACTGAATGAATCGAGGTGAAACGGATGGACGCCAGGGAACGCTTTGACCAGATGGACGACGAACAGCTGGTACTGCTGGCCCAGCAGGCCGACGGTCAGGCCATCGAGTACCTGCTCAACAAGTACAAGAACTTCGTGCGCTCCCGCGCCAGGAGCTACTTTCTCATCGGCGCGGATCACGAGGACATCGTGCAGGAGGGCATGATCGGCCTGTTTAAGGCGGTGCGCGACTATAAGCCGGGCAAGGTCTCCTCCTTCCGGGCG
>CAKUFB010000057.1 GCA_934647145.1 uncultured Clostridia bacterium | reverse complement strand
AATCGCTTCCCTGCGAGCCGACAGGCTCGTGGGTGGGGTCTGGGGAGGCGCGGCCGTTCAGGCCGCCCTCCCCAGCGGAAGCGCTCCGATCCGCGCAACAGAGCGGAAAAAGACAGGTATCTCACCGAATCCGGCGTGGATCGGGAACGCAGCCCCGGGTAATCGCCAAATGATCAACGGCCGGCAGCGCCGTGCGGGAAATCAGTTTTTCACTCCGCACATCCTGTACAGCGCGTCGATTCGCGCCTTCGACGGCGTCTCTGCCGTAAAGACGCTCTGTCCCAGGGCCGCGTTTTTTCCTTCTCCCAGCCGGTGATACGGCATGAATTCCGTCCTGGCGGGAGGATACTGGTTCAGGAAGGCGCAGATTTTTTCCATCTCGTCCCCTGTATCGTTTGCGCCCGGGATGACCGGCACGCGAACGATGACCTTCTGCGCGCAGGTCTGCAGGAGCCTGCGGTAATTGCTCAGGATCAGATCATTCCCCACCCCCGTCAGGGCCAGGTGACGTTCGGGCGTCAGGGCTTTGAGATCATACAGGAAATGATCTGTCAGCGGCAGAATGCTCTCAAAGGACGTCCAGGGCACGTTTCCCGCCGTATCAACCGCCGTATCGACGCCATTTTCATGAAGCATGGCAAGAAGCGCCTCCAGCGCGTCGATCTGCAGCATGCACTCGCCGCCGGACACGGTCACGCCGCCGCCGGACTTCTGATAGTAATCCCTGTCCTTCAGGACAATCTGCACCAGCTCCGAGGTTTCCGCCTGCCGGCCGCAAAGCGAACGCGCGTTATTCGGGCAGGCCTCCACGCACGCGCCGCACAGAACGCAGATCGAGCGGTCGGTAACGCCCTCCGGGGAAATCGCGCGCGCCGGACAGACCTGTGCGCAGGCGCCGCAATGCGTACACCTGTTCCCGAAAACCATCAGACGCGTCTTCGCTTCCCATGATTCCGGGTTGTGACACCACTCGCAGCGCAGATTGCAGCCCTGAAAGAAGATGATCGTGCGAATCCCGGGGCCATCCACGAAGGAACCTCGCTGAATGTCAAATATTCTCGTCTTCATATGCGCTCCTTACTGCTTTTCAGGCTCGTCATCGGATGGAAAACTCACGCCTGTGAGGCTTGCCGCCTGCCCCGGCGCGGTCTTTTCAATGTCCGTCAGGTTCTCGCGATACCGCTTGGGAGAGTATCCCGTCATCCGCTTGACAAAACGGTTGAACGTCGATTTGTTTTCAAAGCCGGCAATTTCCATGATCTGATCCAGAGAGTATTCGGGACAGTTCAGCAGCCGGACGATCGACTTCATCTTCTGACGCGCGATGTAGTTCGACAGGTTTATCCCCATGTGCTGCAGAAACAGGCGGGACAGATAGGAGGGATTGTAGCCGGCCGCCTTTGCGAGCGTTTCAAGAGAGACGTCTCCCGAAAGATTGCGGTCGATATACTCCATCACGGAGGTCAGTATGGCCTTTGAAGTGACCGGAGCGGTTTTCGGCGTGATGATGCGCACATAGGGCGAGTCGGCGATCTCTCCATTGTAGCCCTTGATGCGCGCGCAGTGAGCGCAGAATTCCTCCGCGTTTTTTGCGGAATGCGAAAGCAGGCAAACGGCGACCTGATTTGAAAGCCGGGAGTAATGCTCCACGACGCTGCTGAGCATATCCTGAAGCGCGTTGATTTCCAGATCCTCGTTGAGCTGAAGAACGCCCCAGAAACGATCCTGCTCCATGACGAAGCAGGTGAATCCTGCGGCGTTGCTGAGATAGCGCTCGGACAGGCAGATCAGCTGCCCGTAGGCGGCCTTGAAATCGGGGTTTTTCGGCGAAAGGATGCAAAACAGGTTGACGGGCTCCGTCGGACTGGGGCAGCTCAGCGCCGTCAGCGCTTCGGCGTAGCGGCGAGGATCGTGAGCGTACCTTCCGGCGATGAGGTTTTTCATGGCTTCCTGCTTCAAAAAGCTCACGCACTGGCGATCAGCCGCGCTCTGCTGCGAAATCAGCTGCTTCATATCGTCCATCTGCATTTCCAGCTCCTGAACGACGCGCAGAAATTCGCCGATGAGCATCTCGTCGCTCTCCGATTTCAGCACATAGCCGCTCACGTCCTCGTGCAGCGCCGAGCGGACATAGGTGAAACTGTCATAGGCGGTCAGCATGATCGTCCTGCAGTCGGGCCAGCGCTGCCGCACGATGTGCGCCAGCTGCAGTCCGTCCATGCCGGGCATCTGGATGTCCGTGATCAGAATATCAATCCGGCGGCGGCGCATGGTTGCCAGGGCCGCAAGCGCCGATCCCGCGCGGAAGATCTCCAGATCGCAGGCCGTCTGATCCTCGAGCAGAGAGGCGACGGCCTGCAGCACATACGGCTCGTCGTCGACAATCAGCACCTGATAGATGTGCTTTTCATTCATGCTGTGAACCTCCAAAGCGGGGAATGTTCAGCTCCACGCACAGCCCGCCCAGACTGCTTCGGGAGAGCGACAGGCGGGCGTTCTGCCCGTAAAACAGACTGAGCCGGCGGTGGATGCTGTGCAGCGCCGTCACGTTGCCGTCCGCGTCCGCATCCGAAACCCTCGCGCGCAGCTCGGACAGCTTTTCGTCGCTCAGGCTCGTTCCGCTGTCCTCTATGCGGATCGTCAGGCAGTCCGGACTCGCCAGGAAGCCCGTGCGGACAAACAGGCAGCCCTCCGAGCGCTGGGCATAGGACACGGCGTTTTCGTAAATGGGCTGGAGAATCAGCCGGGGCACGATCATTTCCGCCCATTCTTCGGGGAGCTCCTCCTGCTCGGTTCTGAGCTTCGAGCCAAAGCGCATGGCCTGAATCGCCAGATAGTTTCTGGCGTGGGCGTACTCCTTTTCCAGCGGAAGCTCCATTTCGCCGGTTGAGGACATGTATTTGAAATAATCGCCCAGGTGCTGGCAGAGGACGGAGGCGCTGTCGATATCCTCGTCCGCGATCATGTGGCGGAGCATGTAGAGCGTGTTGTAGAGGAAGTGGGGGTTGATCTGCGCCTGCAGGTGCTTCAGCTCCAGCTTTCTGGCGTAGATTTCATATTTGTAGTTGCTGTCGATCAGGCTGTCGATCTGATCCATCATGCTGTTCAGGCCGTCCGTGAGCAGGCGAAACTCCCGGGATGCGGGCTTCCGGTCGATGCGGTATTTCAGGTCGCCCTCCCGCATGACCCGCATGGCGTTCACCATCCTTTTGACGGGAATGCCGATGCTCCTGCGCACGCCGAGAAAGCAGACCGCCGCGATGGGGACGCACAGCAGGATGTAGAAAAAGAGCAGCCTGAGCCGCAGATTCTCTTCGTGAAAGATCTCGTTGGTCATGAGGTATTTGCACAGATCGCCGTTCAATATATCCGAATGCACGGTAATGGTCTCATAGGGCTGCCTGGAAAGCGCGTCCGTGTCGAACGGATCCGTGTTTTTGAGCGCAAAGGCTTCTTTTCTGTGGTTCAGCACGGTCGGCTGATCGCCGTATGGCTCGGAAAAGAGCATGGCCTTCAGATGGTCTTCATCCAGATGGGCAATCAGCAGGATCTGCGGATTTTTCGCCGGAACGCTCTGCATCAGATAAAACTCGTTCCGGGCGGCGCTGTAATTCAGCACGTTTGAAAGCGCGTTCTGGCGATAATCCTCGTATTCCCCGGCCGCCCTGCTGCGCAGGCCGCGCCGTGAGGAGACGCTCTGGCCGTAGCGGATGTAGTACACCTCGACATCCCCGATCAGATCGTGCCGCATCTTCAGGCTGCTCAGCTTGTTCAGGATGCGCCTCACGGTCAGGTAGTACTTGCTCCGGGTGTAATAGCTGTAGTATCCGAAAAAGTTCATGATGTCGTTGTCGGAACTGCTGTCGGTGAGCAGGAAGAGCTCGCTCTGTATGGACAGCGCCTCCTTCTCCATCATGACCCGTGTGTTGTCGAGCCCCTGATGCGCCAGGTCGATGACCTTTGTGTGCAGGTCGTCGGTGGAGCGGCGGATAATCTCGGCGCCGAACAGGACGACGGGCAGCAGCAGCGCCAGAAACAGGATCATGAGCCGCGTGGTGACGCCCAATGCGTATCGTTTCAACAGGAACACCTCCGCAGCCGTTCTCACTCTTTTCATTATACCACGAGGAAAACGCACTGTCAATTTTCAGGCCAAGAAAGTAAAAATATGCGTAAATGTCAAGAAATGCGCACGATTCAGGCCGGAAAACGCGCAAACATGTAAAGAAATGCGCCATTTATGTACGAAAACGCTATTGTGTCAGCCGCGCAAATGAGTATAATGGGAGACAGAATAACGCAAGGAGGTAAACCCTATGAAACGTCTACTTTCCCTTCTTCTGGCGCTGGCGCTCGTCCTCGGCACGTCCTGCGCGCTCGCTTATGAGCGCGGCGAGTACGAGAAAGCGCCCGAAACGGTCGTGGTGACCACCGCCACCAGCCTGGACGCCACCCGCCAGTTCGACGAGAGCGACCCCGACAAGCGCAGCATGACCGAGAACCGCTGGGTCAGTACCTTTAAGGATGTGCTGAACGTCGATCTGCAGTACAAGTGGGTCACCACCGACGGCGATTCCTCCAGCGCCAAGTGGAGCACCGCCATCGCCAGCGGCGACCTGCCCGATTTCGCCCGGATCGGCGACAACACCTATCAGCAGCTGCTCGACTCCGGTATGATCGCCGACTGCACCGAGGCCTGGAACGAGTACATCTGCGACGAGTACAAGGCGCTGCTGGACGAATCCTCCATTGCGCAGGTCACCTTCGACGGCAAAATGAGGGGCTTCCCGTTCCCCAACAAGGGCTACATGGGCGCGAAAATGCTCTTCGTCCGCCAGGACTGGCTGGACAAGCTGGGGCTGGACTATCCCCGCACGCTGGACGAGGTGGTCGCCGTGGCCAGAGCCTTTCAGGAGGCCAAGCTGGGCGGCGACGACACCATGGCGCTGATGGTCTCCACCGTGGATGACGGCCATATCTCCGGCCTGATGAACGTCCTGGGCGCCTATTACGACTACTGGGTGGAGGACGAAAACGGCAGGATCACCTGGAGCAACATCCAGCCCGCCATGCGCGACGCGCTGCTGACCCTTCAGGGCCTGTATAAGGAGGGCGTGATCAACGAGGAC
The DNA here is from genome assembly GCA_934647145.1 of uncultured Clostridia bacterium. Taxonomy (GTDB): domain Bacteria; phylum Bacillota; class Clostridia; order Christensenellales; family Aristaeellaceae; genus CAKUFI01. Next base: position 7,030 of record CAKUFB010000057.1, on the reverse strand, counting down.
TTCGCCATCGTGACCGCCGACCTCGCCAAGGAATACATCGCCGGCGGCAAGACCGGTATCTTCTACGCCACCAGCTGGGACACCACCATGTCCATCCAGGCGCTGTACGACAACGACGAGAACGCGCACATCATCAGCGATTACATCCACGGCGCGGACGGCAGCGAGGTCAGGTTCCAGACCAACACGCCCGTCGTCGGCAAGATCTTCATCAACCCCAACTGCACGCCCGAGCAGATCAAAATGATCGCTCAGATGCTCAACCTGTCCTTCGACCTGACCAACTCGCCCGACCTGGAAACCTATCAGACCTACTCCATCGGGCCGGACGGCCACATGTGGTTCAAGTACCTGCCCTTCGGCGACAAGCCGGTCAGCACCATCAACGACATGGCCTCGGCCGACGAGATCAGGCGGGCCTATCAGGCGGGCGCGAAGACCTCGGCCGACTGGCAGTGGGAGTACACCGACGCCAAGGGCTGGTATGATTCCTATGTGGACGCGCTGAACGGCGGCTCCTCGCCCGACTGGTACTACCTGACCTTCGGCGAGGGCGGCACCTACACCCAGCTCTACGACGCCTACCAGCTCGGCCTGCATCTGTCGAACGCCTATGTGGGCCTGCCCACCGCCACCCAGCAGATGATGGGCGACGTCATCAACGATCAGCTGAAGACCGCCATGCTCGAGGTCATCATGGGCGCGGACGTCTCCGTGTACGATAACGCCGTGAACGTATGGCTCAGCAGCGGCGGCCAGATGATCATCGACGAGATCAACGAGGCCATGGGTAAGTAAATCTGTGCGAAGGGCGGCGGGCAGGCGAACGGCCCGCCGCTCTTCCTGATGGAAAGGAAGACGACTGTGAAAGGTAAATGTGCGAAGGGTGAATGGAAAAGAAATCTGCCGCTGCACCTGCTGCTGCTGCCGCCGGTGCTGCTGACGATTATCTACAAGTATATACCGATGGTCGGCGTCGTCATGGCCTTTGAAAACTACATGCCGGCGCGCGGCCTGTTCAGGTCCGCATGGGTGGGCTGGCGAAACTTTCGCTTTCTGTTCATGATGCCGGGCTTCACGACGGCCATCTGGAACACGCTGATCATCGCCACGGGCAAAATCGTGCTGGGGATCGTCGTGCCCGTGACCTTTTCGCTGATGCTCAACGACCTGAAAAGCCAGCGGCTTAAAAAGGGCATACAGACCGTGGTCTATATGCCGCACTTTATTTCGTGGATACTGATGGCCGGCATCATCAACCGAATCCTCGCGCCCAGCGGGCTGCTCAATCAGCTGATCGTCGCCATGGGCGGACAGAGCAAGGTTTTTCTGGCCGACAAGTCGATCTTCCGCGCCATTTTGTGGATCACAGACGTCTGGAAGGAATTCGGCTACGGCACGATCGTCTATCTTGCCGCCATCTGCGGAATCGAAGAAAACCTCTACGAGGCGGCGATGGTGGACGGCGCGGGCGCGTGGCGGCAGCTTGTGCACGTGACGCTGCCCGGACTGGTTCCGACCATCGTGCTGATGACGGTGCTTTCGCTGGGCAACGTGCTCAACGCCGGCTTCGACCAGGTGTTCAACCTGTATTCGCCCATCGTCTACGAGACGGGCGACATCATCGACACCTTCGTCTACCGCTTGGCCTTTAACAACGCCCAGTTCAGCGTCTCCACCGCGGCCGGGCTGTTCAAATCGGTCATTTCGTGCGTCATGATCGTGATCTCCTATGCGATTTCCTACCGTGTCAGCGGATACCGCGTGTTCTGAGGAGGCAGCTATGGTTCATTACAAAGTCGGTTTTTCAAGAAAAACCTTTATCGTCCTCAATCACTTCCTGACGGTTCTGATCTGCATTGTGTGCCTTCTTCCGGTAGTTTACGTGCTGGCGCTGTCGCTGAGCGGGAAGGAGTACATCATCGCGGGCAAGGTCACGCTCATCCCCAAGGGCTGGACGCTGAACAACTACCGCTACGTCATGAAGGACGCGCAGTTCTATCGCTCCTTCCTGGTTTCGATCGTCAGGACGCTGCTCGCGGTGGCCGTTGAGATGACGCTGACAATCTGCGCCGCCTACCCGCTGTCCATCAGCAGGCACAGGTTCCGCCAGCGCCCGCTGTACGCCTGGTTCTTTATCGTCACCATCATCTTCAACGGCGGCATGATCCCGACCTACCTGGTCGTCAGCAAGACCGGGCTGCTGGACACCCTCTGGGCGCTCGTGCTGCCCAACGCGGTTCCGGTCTTCAACATCGTGCTGCTGTCCAACTACATCAAGACGCTGCCCGAAACCCTGAGCGAATCGGCGTCGCTGGACGGCGCCGGGCATCTTCGGATCATGACGCAGATCATTCTGCCGCTGTGCCTGCCCAGCCTGGCCACGCTGACCCTGTTCGTCATGGTGGGGGCCTGGAACGAGTGGTTCTCCGGCATGCTGTACATCAACAGGGCCAACCTGCTCCCGCTGCAGACCTACCTGCGCTCGCTCATCGTGGAGGTGAATCTCAACCAGATGAGCGACCTGAACTCCATGGCCAACCTGGTGGCCAGCGTGGGCGCGGATACGGCCAAGATCTTCCTGGCCATGTTCCCGATACTGTGCGTCTATCCGTTCCTGCAGAAGTATTTCGTCAAGGGACTGGTGGCGGGCAGCGTCAAGGAGTAAACTGAAAAGGGGGCATTTTGATGACACTTCGTTGTGAAAGGATTATTGTTTCCGGGGGCGGCAGCGGAATCGGCCTCGCCATCGCCAAAAAGCTGGTCTCGATGGGCGCGCAGGTGACTGTCATGGGCCGGACGGAGGAAAAGCTGCGGCGCGCCGTGCGAGAGCTGGGCGAAAGCGGCCGCTATCAGGTGCTGGACGTCAGGCGCGTCGCCGACTACCCGGCGGCCGTCGAGGCGGCCTGTCGGGCCATGGGCGGCCTGGACGGCCTGGTCAACAGCGCCGGGGCCTGCGCCTACACCCGCGAGTGGGGAAAGGGCATGTTCGAGCAGACGGAGGAGGACTGGGACCGGGTCATGGACACCAACGCGAAAGCGCCGTTCTTCCTGTCCCGCGCGGTGCTGAGCCATATGATCGAGCGCCAGGTTCGGGGCAATATCCTGAACGTGGTCTCCGAGGCGGCGTTCGTGCCCGCGTCGGCCAGCTACGGGGCCAGCAAGCACGCGCTGCGGGCGCTGACGGCCGGCATGGCGGGCGCGGCCATCCGGCACGGCGTCGTGATCAACGGCATCGCCCCCGGCACCACGGCCACGGATTTTGTGGACGTCGCGTCCGAAATCGCCATGAACCGTCAGCCCATCGGCCGCCTGGGCACGGTGGAGGAAATGGCGGAGCTGGCGGCGTTCCTGATGAGCCGCGAGGGAGAGAATATCGTCGGCCAGACGATCCTGTCCTGCGGCGGCAGCACGTACTGAGGAGGTGCATTTATGGAAGCGACCGAGCGCGTCAAGCGCCTGTTTGAAATGGTTCAGCGCAGTCCCATGGTGCAGGGAAAGCTGAATTACGCCTATCCCGGCCGGCAGAGGTACCTTTTCCTGAAGGGCTGGATTGAAAACCGGCAGGTTTATTCCGTCCGCCTTCGCCGCGCCTACGCGGACGCGTATGTACTGGAGCATATGAATCCCGTGATTCATCCCGACGAGCTGCTCGTAGGCACGCCCGAGCAGCAGCCGCTGACCCCGGAGGAGGAGGCGCAGATGCAGGGCCTTCGCTGGGTGGAGGAGAGCCTGCAGCGCTATAACGGCCGCCGGGGACACATGACGCTCGACTGGGCCAAGCTGCTCCGCCTGGGCGTATGCGGCCTGATGGACGAAATCCGCGAAAGAAGGGCGGCGCTTGACCTCGAAAAGAACGAGAACCTGTCCCGGGACGAGTTCTATGAGGGATGCCTGGTCGAGCTGGAGGCGCTGCTGAAGCTGGCGGCGCGCTATGCCCGGGCGGCGCGCGAGATGGGCAGGGAGGACGTCGCCGACATACTGGAGCGCGTGCCCGCCTATCCGGCCAGAACCTTCCGGGAGGCGCTTCAGTCCATACATTTCTACGTGTTTTCGCTGTGGGATCTGTATTTCTTCGGCCGGGTCGATCAGTTTTTGCTGGAGTACTATGAGCGCGACCTGGCCGCCGGACGCATCACCGAGCGGGAGGCGCAGGAGCTGGTTGACTGCCTCATGCTCCTTTCGGCCGAGTACATCGGCCCGGACTCCGTTCAGGTCTGCACGATCGGCGGGCGCGACCCCGAGGGCCGTCCGGTGGACAACGCGCTGACGCGCATCTTCCTGCAGTCCTGCAGCCACGCGCCGGTGCAGCCCGCGCAGGTCGCGCTGCTGGTGCGCGGCGATACCCCACACGAGACGCTCCGCTTCGCCCTCGAGCAGCTCGCGACGGGCTGCTCACAGCCCCAGCTGTACAACGACGACGTCATTACTCAGTCCATGCGCGACTGGGGCTTCCCCGAGGCGCAGTCCCATGATTACGGAAACTGCGGCTGCGTGGAGATCGTGCCCTGCGCCTGCTCGGGCATATTCACCGTCAGCCCCTACCACAATCTGGTGGCCATGCTGCTGGAGGCCATGCGCACGCTGCCCGGAGACTTCGAGACGCTGAAGTCGCGCTTTGTGGAGATCGTCAGGCGCGAGGTGCGCAGGGAAAACCTGCGCGAGCGCCGCGACCAGATGGAGCGCGCCCGCAACGGCAACGAGTGCCTGCGCGCGTCCTGCCTGGTGAACGACTGCCTGGCCAGAGGCATGTCCGTCGACGAGGGCGGCGCCCGCTACAACCACATACAGCCCAACTTCCTGGGCCTGTCCAATACGGTGGACGGACTGGCTGCGGTGAACAGGCTGGTTTATGAGAGCGGGGAGTACGATATGCCCCGGCTCCTGGAGATACTGGACAGCAATTTTGAAAAGGAACCCTCGCTGCGCGCCCGGATCATTCACCGCTTCCCGCATTTCGGCACGAATGAACCAGAAACCGACGCGCTCATGAAGTGGCTGGGCGAGGAGCTGGTAGCCGCCTGCAGGGGACTGACCGCCTACAGAAACGAGGATCCCTGCATTCCCGGCGCGTTTTCCTACAAGGAGCACAGCCGTCACGGCAGCCGCACGGGCGCTTCGCCCGACGGCCGGCTGGCGGGCACGGCGCTGGCGGCCGGCTCGGGCGCGGTTCAGGGCAGGGAAACAGCCGGGCCGACCGCGGCGCTCTGCTCCGATCTGGCGTGGGATCAGAGGCTGTTCCTGGGCGGCATCGCCAACAATCTGATGTTCTCCCGGAAGCAGATGAGCGGCGAATCGCTGGACAAGCTGTACGACCTGGTGAGGAGCTTCTTCGATCAGGGCGGCATGCAGCTGCAGATCAATCTCATCGACCGCGAAACGCTGCTCAGGGCACAGCAGGAACCCGAAAAATACCAGAACCTGCTGGTGCGAGTGGGCGGCTTTAACGCCCGCTTTGTGGCCTGCGAGCCGGAGCTGCAGCAGGAGATCATCGAGCGCAACGAACATATCCTGTGAATCCTGTGCGCGGCGAGCGTTTTACGAGCGCCGACCCGCGCGGCCGGTTGACAGGGGAGGGAGAAGCGTGTATACTGGGGGGTGAACTGAACAAAACCGGAAGAGGAAGGGATATACAATGGAACACGAGGTCAGCAGTCTGTTTGAGTTTCTGAAGAAGTCGCCCACGGCCTTTCACGCGGTGGACGCGCTGTGCGGCATGCTGGAGGCGGACGGCTTTCAGGCGCTTGCCGAGTGCGACCGGTGGCGCCTTGAGCGCGGGAAGAAGTACTTTGTCACGCGCAACCGCTCCAGCCTGATCGCCTTTACCATACCGCGTGAGGAGAGCCGCAGCTTCCGCATCATCGCCAGCCACGGCGACTCGCCCACCTTCCGAATCAAGGAAAACGCCGAGCTGGAGGTGCGCGGCAGGTATGTGCAGCTGGACGTGGAGCGCTATGGCGGCATGATCTTCTCCAGCTGGTTCGACCGGCCGCTGTCGGTGGCGGGCCGCGCGCTGGTGCGCACCGGGGAGGGCATTTCTACCCGCCTGATCAACATTGACCGCGACCTGGTCATGATTCCCAACGTGGCCATCCACATGAACCGCGAGGTCAACAACGGCTACAAGTACAACGCGCAGGTCGATCTGATGCCCCTGTTCGGCGACGCGAGCGCCAGGGGCGGCTTCAGGCGGCTGATCGCCGAGGCCTGCGGCGCGCGGGAGGCCGACCTGCTGGGCAGCGACCTGTACCTGTACAACCGCATGGGCGGCACGGTCTGGGGCGCGAACGAGGAGTTCATGTCCGCGGGGCGTCTGGATGACCTGGAGTGCGCCTATTCGTCCGTGCGCGCCCTCACCGGCGCCCTGACCGACGCGGGACACGTGAACGTATGCTGCGTGTTCGACAATGAAGAGGTGGGCAGCTGCACCAGGCAGGGCGCGGACTCGACCTTCCTCTCCGACGTGCTCAGCCGCGTCTCAAACGCCCTGGGCATGGACGGCGAGGACTACTGCCGCGCGCTGGCCGGCAGCTTTATGCTCTCCGCCGACAACGCCCACGCCACCCATCCCAACCACCCCGAGTATGCCGATTCGGTCAACCAGGTGTTCATGAACGAGGGCGTGGTCGTCAAGTTCAACGCCAGCCAGAGGTACACCACCGACGGCATGTCCAAGGCCTTTTTCCAGCACGTCTGCGAGCAGGCGAACGTGCCGGTGCAGCTCTTCGCCAATCGCTCCGACCTGCAGAGCGGTGGCACGCTGGGTAATATCTCCGGCTCGCACGTGTCCATCAGCACGCTGGACATCGGCCTGGCGCAGCTGGCCATGCACTCCGCCTATGAGACCGCCGGCGTGCGCGACCTGGAGCACATGATCCGCGCCATGCAGTCCTTCTACCTCACCCCCCTCTCCGTCCGCGCCGACGGCGAGTATTTCTGCTAGGCAGGCTGAGCCTGCACCCACTTGCTGCCGCCGAATAGCACACGAAATTGGGAACCATAGATCGGAGTTCCCAATTTCTCCGGTTTT